>QHYF01000032.1:399-8228 GCA_003224075.1 Acidobacteriota bacterium | reverse complement strand
GAGGAGGAGAAGAACGACGAGGCTTTTTCGAAACAGCTCGCCGCGCTTTGCGACGGCCTATTCGTGTGCGACGCTTTCGGCTCCGCGCATCGCGCGCACGCTTCCGTTGTCGGCATCACGCGCTTCGTGAAGCAATCCGCCGCCGGCTTGCTCATGGAAAAGGAGCTGGCTTACCTCGGCAAAGCGCTCACGAATCCCGCGCGCCCCTTTGTTGCGATTCTCGGCGGCGCCAAGGTCAGCGACAAAATCGAAGTCGTCGAAAACTTAATGAAAATTGCCGACGCCATGCTGATTGGCGGGGGCATGGCCTACACATTCCTCAAAGCGGACGGGCAGCCCATCGGCAAGTCGCTCGTCGAAGACGACAAGCTTGAGCTTGCCCGCCGCTTGCGCGATGAGGCGCGCCAAAAGAAATTTGCACTTCTGCTTCCGGTCGATCATGTTGTCGGCGCGGAATTGAAAGCGGACACCTCTACGCAGACTATTTCCGTCTCGGCTACTCCGGACGGATGGATGGGATTGGACATCGGTCCGAAGACCATCGAGACGTATCGGCAGAAGATCGCCGGAGCCAAGACCATCGTCTGGAACGGACCCATGGGCGTATTCGAAATGCCCGCATTCGCCAAAGGCACGCTGGAAGTGGCCAAAGCCGTCGCCGCGGCCACCAGCAGCGGCGCGACCTCCATCGTTGGCGGAGGCGACTCGGTTGCCGCAGTCCATCAATCCGGCGTCGCGGATAAAATTTCGCATATCTCCACCGGTGGCGGCGCCTCCCTCGAATTTCTTGGCGGACGCAAACTTCCCGGCGTCGAGGCCCTGACCAACAAATGACCGCCTTTCTTCTCAGTGCTCTCTGCGTCCTCTGTGTCCTCTGTGTTTAGATCTTTTGTTTTTCCGGAGGTTTTGACATGCGACGCCGCGTAATCGCCGGGAATTGGAAAATGTACAAAACGCTCGCGGAAACGCGCGCGTTTTTCTCCGCCTTCCTCCCGCTTGTTTCGAACGCAAAACATTGCGACATTGCCGTTGCGCCTCCGTTCACCGCGCTCTCGACCGCCGTCGAAGCCGCAAAAGGCTCCAGCGTCGCCATCGCCGGCCAGAACGTTTCCTGGAGCAAGGAAGGCGCGTTCACCGGCGAAGTCTCCGCTCCTATGCTTGCCGAGGTCGGCTGCCGCTACGTCATCATCGGCCACTCCGAGCGCCGCCAGGTTTTTCGCGAGACCGATGACAACGTCGCTAAGAAGACCTTGATGGCTCTTTCCAGCGGTCTCACCCCCATCGTTTGCCTGGGAGAAACCCAAGAAGAGCGCGACGCCGGCCTGGCCGAAGAAGTCCTCAGCCGCCAATTCACCGGCGGCCCCGGCGCGTTGACCGCGGAGGAGTTCTCCCGTATTCTGATTGCGTACGAGCCCGTGTGGGCCATAGGCACCGGTCGCACCGCGACACCGGAAATTGCTGCCGAAGCCCATAGTTTGCTACGGCGATGCGCGGGCGAGAACTTCTCCGTTCATCTCGCCTCCGCCCTCAGGATTCTCTATGGCGGCAGCGTCAAGCCTGACAACATTCAGGGACTGATGGCGCAGGAAGAATTGGACGGGGCGCTTGTCGGCGGAGCAAGCCTCGACGCGAAGTCGTTCGCGGCGATCGTCAACTTTGTATAGCGCTGGGCTTTGCCCCGGCATCTTTGGGTTCAGACGCGAGGTATTGAAATGCCTGGTTGGATGAAGTGGATCGTCGCATTGCTGATCGGTGCCGCCATTATCGTTGCGGGATGGAGGCTGTCCGATTCGCGCTGGTTTTTCTGGGTGTTGCCGACCTTCTTTGTTGTCAATTGTTTGGTGCTGATCGTGGTTGTCCTTCTGCAGAGCGGCAAGGCCGCGGACCTTGCCGGAGCGTTCGGCGGGGCGGGCAGCCAGACGGCGTTCGGGCCCCGTGGCGCCGCCAACGTTCTTTCGAAAGCTACCACGTGGTGCGCCGTCATGTTCATGCTGTGCGCAATGGCCTTGGTGTTGCGCAGCGATAAGGCCGTCGAACAGGGTGGTTCGGTTCTGCAAAAGGCTTCGCAGCCCGCGCCCAAGCCGACTCCGGCGACGACTCCGGCAATGCCCGCGACAACCCCCGCGACAAATCCCACTGCGCCTCCCGCTTCGACGCCGGCGAATACGCAGCCATCATCTCAACCGTCGGCAGGGCAGCAACCCGCGGCGCAACCGCCCTCGCAACAGGCTCCACCAAGCTCGCAGCCGGTGCCGTCGCAGCCAAAGAAACCGTAGCGTAGTCTTGTAGCGCAGCGTTGCCTTCAAGCCGGGGCAACTCTCCGGCTTTGAACTGTGGACCGTCAACTGTAAACTCGGCTGAGCTTGCGAGCATCCATGATTGCAAGCTAAAAGATTGCAAGCTAAAATGCATTTGTAACCCACGTGCGGTAGTGGCGGAACTGGCAGACGCACCAGCTTGAGGGGCTGGCGGTAGCAATACCGTGGAGGTTCGAGTCCTCTCTACCGCACCAAAATTTCGCCGGAGGTGAATTTTGCCCTGAGCGAGCGTAGCGACTCGAAGGGCCCTTCTCTGTTTTTCCTGTGGGCTAAAGCTTCCGATTGAGGAAATCCTGCCCAGCTCGTCTTCATCTCCCGTGCTAACATCCCCCGCGGCATGTCCAAATCTGCAGCCATCCTCGCATCTGTCTTGGCTTCTCTTGCCATAATTGCGTCGCCCCTCTGCTCCGGCCAATCTTCCGCAGTCCCTGCAGTCCCCGAAAAAGTAATCATCGACACCGACATCGGCGACGACATTGATGACGCCTTTGCTCTCGCTCTGGCTTTGCGCAGCCCGGAACTGCAAATTATCGGGGTCACAACCACGTTCGGTGACACCGAGACCCGCGCCAAGCTTGTCGATCGCTTCCTTGCCGAAGTTGGCCGTCCCGACATCCCTGTGGCAGCGGGCACCCCCACGGTGGGTAAAGGCACGTTCACGCAACGGCGCTACGCCCAAGGCGGGCACTATGCGAAGCCATCTCATCCCGATGCCGTCGCCTTCGTCCTGGAACAGATTCACCGCTACCCGGGCGAAGTCACCTTGATCGCCATCGGACCCTTGATGAACGTTGGGGCCACTATCGACAAAGACGCGGCCACGTTTCGCAAGCTCAAGCGCGTGGTCATGATGGGCGGCTCCATCCAGCGCGGCTACGGCGATCTTGGCTATACGCCTCCCCTCGGGCCGCAACCCGAATGGAATATCTTGAATGACATTCCTTCCGCTCAGAAACTCTTTGCCTCGGGAGTGCCTCTCTTTGTCATGCCGCTGGACTCCACGCAATTGAAGTTGGACGAGGTCAAGCGCGCCTTCCTGTTCAGCCAGGGCAACCCGTTCACCGATGTCCTCACTTTGCTCTATCACCAGTGGGGCCAGGAAACGCCCACTCTCTTCGACCCCATGACCATCGCCTTTCTTGTGAATCCCGGCCTCTGCCCGGTTCGGCCTATGCACATCCGCGTTGACGAAAAAGGTTTTACCCGCCCCGACCCAGGCCCTCCGAACGCCCCAAATCCTCCCAATGCCCAAGTTTGCCTCGACTCGACCCCAGACGCTTTCTTCCGCTTGCTTCTTCCTCGCCTCGCGGCCCCGTGAACACTGGCGAAGGCAAACCCAAAAGAGCATTAAACAAAACAGCGTTTCCCCCATTTTTCACCAAGGATTCAGATTAACTCATTGGAATAGCAGTGATCTGCGGTTGTTGATCCGTGCCGGAAGTCGCCCGATCATTGTATACAGCGCTCCTTCGTCGAAAGGCAGGTTATGAAACGCTACCTATCGTTGGTCTTGCTGGGACTCGTGTCCGCTTGGGCAACGTCGGCACACCCCACTTTGGTCAAAGTTCGGGTCCGGGTGATCCTGGTGGACCAAGATCTTAATCAAAAGCCGGTGCCATTCTTTGTTGTATCGCTCAAGAGCGGGGCCAAGGCCGCGGAGGTGAAGACCAACCTGGACGGGACTGCGGAAGCACAGCTCCCGCCGGGGCGGTGCACGATTTCGTCGCCGAAGCCCGCCGAACTGAGCGGCAAGCGCTTTTCTTGGAATATTCAGGTATCGCTTTCCGGCGGCGAGCAGAACATTGACCTGACCAATGACAACGCCAAGGTGGAGGAGACTGCTGCTCCCGCATCGTCGGCAAAAGTCGCCACCAATGACCTCACCGGACAGTTCAAGCGGCTGAAGAACACCGTGGTGACCGTGAGGAGCGAATCGGGGCACGGCACGGGATTTTTCGTGGACGGGAAGGGGCTTATCCTGACCAATCAGCACGTTGTGGCCAATTCGGAGTATTTGGCCGTGCAGTTTGATCGGACGCACAAAATTGTGGCCAAGCTGATTGCCGCCGATCCTCAGAAGGATGTCGCATTGCTGTCGGTCAACATTGCCGCTCTACCCAACGCTTCACCCGCGCCGCTGTATCGGGCCGGAGCTGGCAGAACCCCAGTCCAGGAAGGCGAGCGCGTGTTCACCATCGGCAGCCCGCTCAGCCTTGACAAGATCATCACCACCGGCATCGTCAGCAAGGTCGAGCCGCACACCATCATGTCGGATATCAACATTAACCCGGGAAACTCAGGCGGGCCCCTGTTCAACGGAGCGGGCCAGGTCATCGGGTTGACTACCTTCGGCACACGTGGGGTAGACGGGCCGGGTGTGTCGGGTACGGTGCGTATTGAGGAGGCACTTGCGCTGCTCGACCAGAATCGCGCAAGGGCCACGGGCACCCCGCCGCCGGGCGCGCTCCTTCCAGTCGAGCCTCTCACTCCTTATCCGATCCTAGGGCTCAAGGAAGCGTTGCGCGCGGAAAAATACGATTCGCGCCCCTACTATTTCGCCGCCGGAGATTTCAATATAGCTCTTTCCACGCCTCCCCTGGATTACCGGGAGCAGGAGGAGAGGCGGCTCCAGGCCGAGCGCGAGCATAAGAAGCGCAACAAGAAACAACAAAGCGCGGACGAGAGCACCGGCGGTTCCGACGAGCCGAAGGAGTGGGAAGGGGAAGCCGGCGCACATCCGGCAGTATTCGCCATATATGTGATGCCGAAGGCCAAGGAAGGCCTCGGATCGGCATTCGGCCGCTCGTTCAGCCTCAATTCGGCTGCAAAACTCAAATTCAAGACCGATTTCCAGGCGATGAAGCTGTTTTGCGGAGACAAGGAAGTGCTGCCGATCCATCCTGGCAGGGTGCCCGTAACCGTGTCGGTCCAAAACCGCGTCGTAAAGATGGATGATTCCACCTACAAAGGAGTGTACGTGTATTCCCCGGACGCCGTGAAACCGGATTGCGGCCAGGTGAAGCTGGAAATCTATTCCTCGAAGGGCGGGGATCCCACCGTCAAGGCTTTCGACGAGAAGACCGTGCAGCATGTCTGGGCGGATTTCGACGCCTTCCGCAGGGTTCAGGCGGCGGGTGCGCAGACGGCGTCAGCCGCAAAGCCCTAGACTCAGCTTCTTTCCCGTAGGGGCACGATACAACTTGTCCCGACCAGGTCGGGAGACCGTGCTCAGCCGCGCCTTGTCGAAAACGGAGGTGTCAGAATAAACGTGTAGACCGTCTTCGATGTTGTCTTCTTGGTTCACCGTCGGCCGTACAGCCGCCGAACGGCCGTCGTCAGTTCCTTCGCTTCTAGACGTCCTTCGATGTACTCGTTGGCAAGTGCCAGGACTTCTTTGGTGGGAGCTAAATCTTCCAGGCGCAGCGTCGCCAGGGCCTCGCGCGCATACTTTTCGCGTTGCGCTCGCCGGGCCGCATCGGCAGCGTTAGGAGAGGCACTGGTTATGCTCACGAAAATCCTCCCTTACTTCTGCATCCTACTCCAGCCCGCCTACCACCGAAGTGGAAAAAGAAGCCGGCCCGATGGCGTATTGAGATGTCCTACCGCGCGGTTGTTACCTCTGCCCCTGCCGCCGTCATTTGCCCCGCCCTTCAAACGCTTACAATCACCAGCCGGGGAAATGCCGCGCGATATAGCCCTTCATCGAGCGTCAGCAGCCGAAACCCATTTTGTAAAGCATGCGCCCCGATCAAGAAATCCGCGAGGATCCGCCGTGCACCCGCCCCTCGCTGTGCTTTCCGCCGGCCGACGTAGGCGCGGAACGCCCGCCCCGCCGCGCGCCACACCGCTTCGTCGAGATTCCAGTCGATGGAAATCCCTGTCTCCCTGCAAAAAGAATCAAGGAACCCTTCATTCCGGGAGGGCGCGGCTAGCAGCTCCGCGAAGACCGGCGCTGCTATCACTAGGCTGCCTCTTCCGAGGGCGGCATCCAGCGCCGAACGCGCCTGCGTATTCAGCGTTTCGTCTTCGTTCCACAGCGCTACCAGGACGTTCGTATCAATCGCCGTGGTCATCGCCCGCGCAGCTCACGCACCCAGCGCACCACGCCCTTTCTCCCCCGGGCAATCCCGGAGCTCCCGATGCCGCGGTATTTTTCAAACGGGCTCTTGGTCCTCACCGGCCGGACGCGCACTTCGCTTCCGTCTTTTTCGAAAAGCAGCTTGTCGCCCGCGCCCACTCCTAGCGCCCGCCGGATCTCGTGCGGAACCGTGACCTGCCCCTTGCTCGTAATTCGCGCCAGCTTGTTCATGCTAAATCTCCCTATTCCTTACTTTAGCATACTGCTCCTTACCTCCCAAGCCCAAATTGGGAAGCGTGCCGTGACGTAAACCCCGCGACGATTTCGGCCACCTCGCCATCGTCATTTGCGTTTTGTGCATCCCGCATGGTTCCAGGGGTCCGAACGGAGCAGGGCCGCGTTCCCTGGACGGGCTCGGTGCGTTCCAGATTGGGAATTGTTGGTACGCACCCCCGCCGTTTTCGTAAGAGTGGCAAGCAAAGGACTTACAAGATACGGAACTTGGAAGAGTGCGCAAATACGTGAAAGAGAAGAGCTTAAAAAGCGAGAAGTAGGGAAGCAAAGAGGCAACAGATCTTTGGGGAGATAGGACGGCGGGTTGTAGCGTCAGATTCAAAAAACATGGTACCACAGAAAGTAACTAATGTTAAGAATAACTATTTAGTGATTCGAATGGATGTGGCAAACGGGACACAGTGGGGTTCAAGTTGGCTGGTGGAAAGGGTTTGCGGGAGGGGTGGGATTTGGAGGTAAGGCTAAGGTTTCCGGCCTGCGATGTGAACGCGAATCACGTCCAAGTACTGGCGGGCGGATTTGAGGGCTTGCTCGGCATCGTGGTGAGAAACAAATCCGGTATCGTCATAGAGGGCCAAATTTCTCTTCCTCCGAAGACGATCAAAGACGGTCAGCAAACCGCCATGTTTCTTGTCAACGCGTCCCCGAACGAATTCGATAATTGCGATGTGGTGTCCTGGCTGGCTTCTGGCACGAAGCCCGTAGCTGAACATGAACCCGAGGGAAGCCTTGAGCATCGCTTCGTAGGCTTGTTGAAGACAGGCTTCCTCATCAAAGGCGAGAATTTTGTGGGCGGAGGCGAGTTTCTTATCCGCGCTCGCAAGGAAGCGGTCAATTTGCGCCCAGTCAACGGCTTGCGGTTTGAGTTTTTTCACGCGAACCTATGAGCGAAACGCGCTTATTGTGCCAGACGTTTTCCAGGAACGCATCTTTTCGTGCGCGGCGCGACTTGAATTCTTTCGGCGTTAGAACCGTGTAGTTAACTTCGCGTCGGAGTTGCCGCTCAAGCTTTCGCACAGTCTCCGCTAAGACCTCCTCGCGAGGGGCACCAATCACGAGCACATCTATATCGCTGGCAGCGTCCTGCTGGCTACGCGCAAACGAACCGTACAGATATGCCTCGTCTATTCCCTGAACTT
>QHYF01000032.1:0-391 GCA_003224075.1 Acidobacteriota bacterium | reverse complement strand
ACCTCATCAGACAGGGGATACTCACGGTTGAGTTGAAAATATTTCTGACGCCCACTTACGTCCGATCGAAATAAGCCCTCGCGCTCCAGACGCCGTAACTCTTTCGATAGATTAGAAGGATCAATGCTCAGCTGCTCCGCCAAATCCCGCAGATGATGACGCGCCGTTGGGTTCGTGAAGTAATAGGCCAGCAGCCGCTGGCGCGCCTTAGAACGGAAGCCAAGCATCATGGTCATATTCTACCATAAATGTGGTAGTCATTGCCCACAAGGAATGCCGTGCATCCGGTGACGCTTGCCGTCGCGCGGGTTTGCTCTATACTGGCGGAACAGCATTCCTCAAGAACGCGGTGAAGGATGCATGTAATGCTATCGGCGCGAAATGAGTTACT
>QHYF01000458.1 GCA_003224075.1 Acidobacteriota bacterium | reverse complement strand
GCCCAAACGGAATCAGAATCACCGACGGCAAATAATGTGTGAATGTCCAGGAAACAGGGAAGGGAGACAGCCATCCGCCAAAGAACATGATGGAGCACAGGCACGACACGGTGATCATGCTCGTGTACTCCGCAATGAAAAACATCGCGAACTTGAAGCTGGCATATTCCGTGTGAAAACCACCGACGAGTTCTTGTTCAGCTTCGGGAAGATCAAACGGCGCGCGGTTCGTTTCCGCGACCGCTGCGACGAAAAAGCAAAAGAACCCTAGAATCTGCGGCCAGACGTTCCATCCAAAGATGCCCCGCTCCGGGTGGTGCGCTTGTGCGTTGATGATGTCGCGCAGATTGAAGCTTCCGGCCATGAGCAGCACCCCGACCACGGACATCGTAAGCGCCAGCTCGTAGCTGATCATCTGCGCGGAACTCCGCAAGCCGCCGAACAGGGAATACTTGTTGTTCGAACTCCACCCCGCGAGCGCGACGCCGTAAACCCCCAGCGCGGTAATTGCGAAAAGCGCCAGAATCCCGATGTTCAGGTCGAGCGGCGCGATTCCCAGATAAATGTCGTGCCCAAATAATCGAATCGGCTCCGGCCCAAACGGAATGATCGCGATCGACGTGAGCGCCAGCGCCAGCGCCAGCAGCGGCGCCAGATAATAGACGAACTTGTCCACGCCTGCCGGTGTTGGGTCTTCTTTGAACAAAAACTTCAGGCCATCCGCCAGCGGTTGCAGCAATCCGTGCGGCCCCACGCGGTGCGGTCCCCACCGTGACTGGATGTGGGCCACAACTTTCCGTTCGAACCACGTCAGATACGCGTTCACCGTAAGCACGATAAAAAGCAGCACCGCGATCTTGACGACCGTGATGACGAGCTCGACGTTGCTGGACAAGAACGCACTCACGGCTTGGCTTCCGCCTCCGGCAGGGATTCCATCATCATGCAGAAGCGCCCGAGCGTGCCGCTCGTGAACAGCGTGTCTTGCGCCGAGCGAATCAGCCCCGCCGCAACGTCGTACGGTGCGTGGCCGTTTTTGGCAAATTGCACGCGCGTCGCCTCCGCGCCGCCGGTCAGCAGGCCCGCCAATTGCACGTTGTACGCCGGCGCCGCCTTGCGAATCTCTTCGAACACCGCGGCTGGCGTTTTGTAATGAAACGCTTTCCCCAGCCCCAGCTTTTCGAGCTGATGCGACAGGATGCGCAGCAGATCGAAGTCGGTTCGCGGGCCCATCACTTCCGCGCCCTTGCGCAGCAATTGAATCTCTCCTGAAGTGTTCGTGACTGTGCCGTCCTTTTCGTATGCCGAAGCGGCGGGGAAGACAATGTCCGCCACCTTTGCCGTTTCCGTCAGGAACATCTCATGAACGATGAGCAGTTCTAGTTTGCCGCGGCCAGAACCAAGTGCGCCGAAATGCGCCAGCGGATTCGC
>QHYF01000031.1 GCA_003224075.1 Acidobacteriota bacterium | reverse complement strand
GGGCGTCACCACGGTACTCGTCGGCCAGAAGGTCGTGCTCGCGCCGCTGGTTAGCTGCGGCAAATGCACGGCTTGCGTGGCCGGCCTGGACAACCGCTGCAGGCAAGCCACCAATCTTGGCTACATGATTGACGGCGGCTGTGCCGAATTTGTTCGCGCCCCGGAAGTGAATTGCTTGCCGTACCCGGAAAATCTGTCTTTCGAAGAGGCTGCTTCGATTCCTCTGGTCTTCCAAACCGCCTGGCACATGCTTGTCGCTCGGGCTGAGCTGCAACCCGGCGAAGACGTGCTCATCTTGGGAGCAGGGAGCGGCGTCGGCAGCGCCGCGATACAAATCGCCAAATTCTTCGGCGCTCGCGTCATCGCCACGGCCGGCAGCGACGAAAAGCTCCAAAAAGCCAGTCTACTTGGCGCCGATCACCTGATCAACCACAAATCACAGAAAATCCGCGAGGAAGTTCGCCGCATCACTGGCAAGCGCGGCGTCGACGTCGTCTTCGAACACGTCGGCACGGCTACTTGGGAGGAGAGTCTCGCCAGTCTCGCTCCAGGAGGCCGTTTGGTCACGTGCGGCGCAACGACCGGCTACGATGCCAAGCTTGATCTCCGCTTCTTGTTCAGCCGCCAGCTTTCACTCCTCGGCTCTTACATGGGCACCAAGTCCGAGCTGCACACGGTAATGAAACTCGTCGCCGCCGGCCGCCTCAAACCCGTTGTCGATCGCGTGTTCCCGCTCGCCGAAGCCGCTGCCGCTCACGCTTATCTCGAATCCGGCTCGCAGTTTGGCAAAGTTGTGCTTCGCGTCTGAAGCTTTTTCCACGAGCGCTTATTGCTGACAAATCTTTCGCTGCTAGCCACCTGCTTCAAACCCCGATTTGTCTCCCACCCCTCGCTGTGCGAAAATGACTTTGACGAGGAACAAATGAGCGTATCCCTGGGCAAACACGTCACCCTCACCAAACCCGACGATTTCGGAAAACTCCTCGAAGACGAAGGCATCATCTTCACGACGCTCGATAAGGCCGTGAACTGGGCGCGCAAAAGCTCCATCTGGCCCCTCGGTTTTGGCCTCGCCTGCTGCGCCATTGAAATGATGTCCATGGCTGCGGCGCGATTTGACGTGGCGCGTTTTGGCGCTGAAGTTTTCCGCCCTTCGCCGCGCCAGGCCGATCTAATGATCGTCGCCGGCCGCCTCTCGCAGAAAATGGCTCCCGTCATTCGCCAGCTTTACGACCAAATGCCGGAGCCCAAGTGGGTCATCTCCATGGGCGCTTGCGCCACCTCCGGCGGCGTCTTCAACAATTACGCCATCGTGCAGGGCTGCAATCAGGTCATTCCCGTCGACGTTTACGTTCCCGGCTGCCCTCCGCGCCCCGAAGCGCTTCTCTACGCCATTCTCCAGCTTCAGAAGAAGATTGACAGCGAAAAAGGCTCCTTCAAGCGCGTGCTGAATCTCGCTTGAGAGCCGCAAACCGGCAATCTCTTCGTCCGAGGGAAGCAAATGTCAACCAGGAAGCGGCCGTTCCGACTTCATTTCGGCTTCGCTCTATCCCTTCTCGCCTGGGGCTTCACGCCGCTCAGTTGCGGCGGAGGCGCGACTCTCCAACCCCCTCCTCCCGCAAACTATAAACTCGTCTGGAGTGATGAATTCAGCGGTCCGGATGGATCCTCACCTGATTCTTCTAAATGGACTTACGATATCGGCGGCAATGGCTGGGGCAACAACGAACTCGAGTACTACACGAATCGCGCTCAGAACGCCCAAATCAAGGGCGGCAATCTCGTCATCACCGCGCAACAGGAGGCGTACAGCGGCGCCGACGGCGTGATTCGCAATTACACTTCGGCTCGCCTGAAAACCCAGGGTCTATTCAGCCAGGCCTATGGCCGCTTCGAAGCTCGCATCAAGATTCCCGCCGGGCAGGGAATGTGGCCCGCCTTCTGGATGCTCGGCAATGACATTACTTCCGTCGGCTGGCCGAAGTGCGGCGAGATCGACATCATGGAAAATATCGGCAAGGAGCCTGGCACGGTTCACGGCTCCCTCCATGGTCCGAGCACATCTGGTCCGACGAGCGATCTCTCCGCCCCGTTTAGTCTGCCGGCCGGTCAGAACTTTGCCAGCGATTTTCACCTTTATGCTGTCGAGTGGGAACCCGGCACGATCCGCTTTTACGTGGACACTAATCTTTACGCCACGTTTAGCTCTTCCCAGTGGCCTGCGGGCGGCGCCTGGGTTTTCGACCACCCCTTCTTTATCATCCTCAACGTCGCGGTCGGCGGCAGTTGGCCGGGCTCGCCTGACAGCACAACCGTCTTCCCGCAGCAAATGCTCGTTGACTATGTCCGCGTCTACACCAAGCAATAGCTCTGTAGCCCGCCGCTTTGGAGGTCTCGGTTTTCTGCGTGGCCGCAAAAAAATTGAGGGCGCATCAGCTGTTAAACTGTTGCGCCCTCTTTTAACTGAGCCGTAAAGTTTTTACGCTTCCCGGTCCAATCTGGCGCCAAGCTAACGCTTGTCCCTTCGCGTCGTCAATCGAATTCTCACTGTATTCCTGTGAAAATCTGTGGACAGCTGTGCAAAATTAGCGGCCTGGGCCGGCTCCGCAAAACGAGGCTTATAATGCACAGCGTCAAACTTTGATGAGAGAAGGGAATCGCCGCATGACCACAACATCTGATCCAGCCCGCCAATTTCTCCGTCACACAGTCGCCACAGTCGCCTACCGTGGTGGCAAAGCACTGCGCGGCGCTCCCGATCATTTCGCCAGCTTCCACATCGGCGATAAGACGCGCACGCCCGCGCAAATTCTCGCTCATATGGGCGATCTCTTTGAGTGGGCGCTTTCCATCGCCCAGGGCAAGCAGACCTGGCATGACTCCGCACCATTGCCGTGGAACGCCGAAGTCGAGCGCTTCTTTGCCGCCATAAAAAACTTCGACGGTTATCTCGCCTCCGGCCAACCGCTCCACGAGCCGGTCGAAGGCCTATTCCAGGGCCCCGTCGCCGACGCCCTCAATCACATCGGCCAGATCGCTATGCTCCGCCGCCTCGGCGGCGCGCCCATTAAGGGTGAAAACTATTTCAAAGCCGACATCGCCGCGGGCCGCGTCGGACTGGACCAGTCCGCCCCTCGCCGCGAATTCGAGTGAACCTCTTCCTAACGCGCAACCCGCCTGCGCTTCCGAACGCAGGCTAAATCCCATTCTGGGATTGCTTTCTGCCGTGTTATAAAGAACAGGAGCATGATGATTGCACAGCGGTTACGCGCCCTGCGTTTGCAGAAAGACCTTACACAAGGTGACATCGAGGAACGCACCGGCCTGAAGCGTTTTTACGTCTCGCGGATCGAGCATGGCCATACCGTCCCCAGCATCGAGACCCTCGAAAAGATGGCCCATGCTCTCGAAGTCCCACTCTACCAATTGTTTTACGACGGGAATGAGCCGCCCAACCCTCAATCTCTCCCCGAGAGCCTCAAAGCCGGTAACGAGGCATGGGGCGCCTCAGGCGAAGGGGCGGACTTCGTTAAGCAGTTGCAGGATCTTCTCGCGCGCATGAGCGAAGGCGACCGCAAGCTGATTCTCCATCTCACCTCGAAACTGGCCCGCAAAAGCCGTTCCTGATTCTTCCGTCCTCAATTCCAGTGTCAAATGAGCCGCCGCGGTTTCTCCGCCACGGTCTATTTCCCGCCTATTCCCTTATCGCTGCCGACGCCGGTGACAAAATCGTATCCGGCTTTGCAACTGAAGCTCCCCGCCGACCCGGAAACGATGTCCCGGAAATCGCTCGTGTTCGCGGAGTTCCCGTAAATGGTGGACAATTCCGCCGTCGAATCGATCATAAAGCTCCCGGCCAGGTTCACGATCCCGGCCAGCGACGGCGCGGACACGCTCGTGCCCCCGAATACCTGCCAGCCTTTCGCGCCTCGGCATCGCGTGCTGTCAAAAACGGAAACGCCGCTGTTCGGGTCGGCGTCGAAGGAAAAATCCGGCGCCGAGCGATGCGTCGGGTCTGTTCCTGCAACCGTGGCCTGGTAAGTTGGCCTTGCCTCGAACGCGCTCGGGCCGCCGCCGCTTCCGCTCCAACCCGTTTCGCCGGTGAAGTTGCCGTTCGCGTCGCGATGCACGCTCGTGCCGCCCGCGGAAACGACAGACGGGGAAACGCTGGGGTAGATGTTGACTCCGCCGGTATCGCCGCTCGACGCGAGATACACCACGCCGTCATGTTGGAAATGGGAATCGAAGTCCGTCTCGCCCGCAAATTCGCGTCCTCCCCAGCTCATCGACACCTCTCCGCGGCCTCCGCTGGTCAGTATGCCTCCGTCCGTGACAACCTCGTTCGTCGCCACGTCCACGGCCGCGAAGAGATTCACAAAACTGTTCGTTGCCGCCTCCACCAGGATAATCTTTGCGTTCGGCGCCATCGCGTGCGCCCATTCAATGTCCAGCGCCGCTTCTTGCGCCCAGCCGCAGTTCGTACGTGGCTGGACGCCGCTGGCAAAAACTTTCTTGAAGCAGCCATTCGCCGTGGTGCATGCCGGAAGCCCGAATTGTGTCGAGAAAACGTTCAGGTCATTCTCCGCCGTCGGATAATCGAATGCATCCACGATCGCGATCACATCGCTTCCTCCGGTGGAAGGCAGGTTATACACCGCGCGCAGTGACGCCGGAGTCTCTCCTGAAGGAGAGCTTCCGCCGCCGCCTCTCCGCTCGTCCCGGATCAAGTGGTTCGTATGCGCTCGCAGCCCAACGTCCTCGGGAAGTTCGACCGTGCTTTCCGGGACCACCACGGCAGCATGCCGCTGCCCGTTCTCGCTCTGCGTTATCCCCACGGTTGGCACTGTCAGCGCAAACATCAGAGACACCACGACGGACACCACCGCTTTCAATCGCATCGGTTTTCCTCCTTGAATCGGTCCACGCGCACCACCCACCCGTTATCGCTGAGAGAAGAGGACAGGCCCGGGAGAGGGAGGGCAGTTTGCCCTGGCGCCTGTCACGTTGGACAAGCATTGAATCGCGGCAAGCGCTGCTTGTCAAGACACAATTGCACGCATACGCAACGGCACGCCTTTATTTCCAGGCTGTTTTGCGGCACCGAACCAAACAGCCCGGCTTCTTCTTGTGCTTGATCCTTCGCTTGTTGTCATCCCAAGCGCGGCGATCGTAGGATCCCGACCCTGTCGGAAGGGATGTGCTTCCCCAATTTAAGCCAGGGCGCGTTTGAGACGCTTCGTGCTCTTCTGCAATTGACGCTTCAGGGCGTCCACTTGCTTCGCTAGGCCCTCGAGTTCTTTTTTCGCGAGTGCTCCTGCCTTCGCAACCTTATGAGCCCGGCGATCCGCTTTGCCCATGGCCGCCCCGATTTTCACTGCCACTCGCGTTAATCTGCTCTTTCTGGCCATCGGTTCCTCCCGTTGAGGCGGTTGCCATCCTACAGCGCCGAATCCCTCCTGCCAATACTTTCGATCCCGCCTCCAGCCCACCCGCCGTCCTGCCGGCCCCGCCCACTGCACCTCGCGTCGATTGCCAGTCCAATGCTGTGGTAGTACAATAGTGGTATGAAAGAGAAGACTTCTATCACACTTTCAAAGGATCTCCTCGCGGAGCTGGACCGCCTTGCCGGCTCGAAACACTCCCGATCGGCCTTCATCGAGCGCGTGCTCCGCAAATACCTGCGCGACCGTGCGCGTGCCGCCCGGCACGCCCGCGATCTTGCCCGCATCAATCGCGCCGCCGGCCGCCTGAATCTTGAGGCAGAAGAAGTGCTCGATTACCAGGCCTCCGCCGGCTGAACGCGGAAACGCGGTTGGGCAGCTTTCTTCCCGCATCTGACAACTGAACGCTGATGACTGAGGACTTTCATGAACCGTGGCGAACTCTACCGCGTCCATAAACCGGGCGGAGATCCCAAGGAGTACCGCGCCTTCGTGGTCGTCAGCCGCCAGGTCCTGATCGACTCCCGGTTTTCTACCGTCATCTGCGCGCCCGTCTTCACCAGCGGAGAAGCGCTCTCCACGCAAGTTGCCGTCGGTCCCGACGAAGGCTTGAAGCGCCACAGTTGGATCATGTGCGACAACCTTGTCAGCTTGCGCAAAGCCGATCTCACCCACTATGTGGGCTCGCTCAGCCCCGCAAAACTCGCCGAACTCAACCGCTCCCTTAAAATGGCCCTCGACCTTTTATGAAGTGATTTCCTCTCCTGGCATGCTGTCCTCTAAGGCCAGCTAGTGCCGCTCGTCAGCAGGTCACTTGGACAGCAGCGCGATCAGGAACGCTACGATCGCCAGGCCTCCCAGCGCCGTCCGCACCGCGTGCAGGCGATTCCACTTCACCATCAGCACGCGGCTCTGCGGGCCCGCCTGCTCCGGCTCTGTCTCCATCAGCGCCTTGCTGGTCGGCATGATGCCGAACACGGTCCACGGCCAGTTTGCCAGCATCAGTATCCCTCCAACCAAGAACACGGGCCTGCCTGTCCGCCGCCACGCCACAACCGCTAGAACGAACCCCAGGATCGCCAGCGGAGCCTGCATCGCAAATCCGCGTTTGTAAGCGGGCTTCCACTCAGCAAGCAGCGCGTGATCGTCCAATCCAAGCCGCGCCGGCTGTTCGGCTAAGTTAACGTAGAACGCCGCGCCCGTGAAGAGCGCCGCCACCGCGAGAGCGAGATACCCTGCCAGCATCGTTGGTCCTCCGCTTTTCCTTCCTTTCAGCTTTTAACTTTCAACTGTCACCTGTCGACTGGCCTCATTTCAATGGATTAATCACCCGAACCGCACCATAATTCTGCCCGTCTGCTAGGTCTTCTGAGTACAGCACCGCAGCGCCGCACCTCGTCGCCGCTTGAACAATAAGCGCATCCCAAAACGAAATCATGTATCGCAATTCGATGTCCAGTGCTTGCAGGACGGATTCTGCCGTGTTCACCACGATGTCCCAGCTTGAATAATCCTCGATCAGCTTGCGAGTCTCCTCGACGGACAACGGACGCGCAGTCCTGCGGCGCAAACTGATGCAAAGTTCCTGGAGAACCTGTGTGCTCAATACCCCGCCACCGGTATCCCAGAGCTTTTCGATCAGCGCTCGCGCCCGTTCGTGTTTCGCTCCCTTGGTGAGGTCGTGCGCGTACACCAGAATGTTGGTGTCAACAAAGCACTTATCGCTCATGCAGTTCGCCGCGCGAACGGGGAGCTGTCCAGCCCAGATCCAGCCCTACGCGGAGCCGCGCCACAGCCCGCCTTCGAGCGCGATCATATCCCTTACGTTCTCGCACGAGTTCCTCGAGCTTGGCGGTAAGGAGCCGGCTGATCGAACTGCCTTCTTCCGCAGCCAGGATCCGCGCCTGTTTCAGAATCTCAGCGTCGAGCTTCAAAGTGACATTTGTTTTCATGGTTGCACAATTCCGCGTGCAACACAATTCTACGTGCCGGGTCCTCCGCCGTCAACTCCTCTATCGCTCCTCGTCGACATTCGCCCTGCAAGGAGGCTTTTGGCTCGCCCATCCTTGCGCGTGGACGTTTACCCCGACCGACTCAACGCGGTCCGCGATTTCAACGCTGCTTTGTTTCTTGATGTAGCGCCAGATCTGGACGAGGTCGAGCGCGGCTTCCGGCGCAAGAACGTAGCGCCGCGTCATTCAGGCTTGGCTTTCAGGTCCGTCAGGTGAGCATCGAGTTGGTCTTCGGGGATTCCTTGGCCGCGGTCGAGTTGCTCGATGCCGCGCCGAATCTTTGCGTTGATCGTTTCCCGGTTCTCCGAAAGCCAGCGGTCCTGTTCCTCCTGAGTTTCGAGCAAGCGGTGCAACACTTCCTCGACGGTG
>QHYF01000454.1:1634-3224 GCA_003224075.1 Acidobacteriota bacterium | reverse complement strand
CACCTATCAGCTCTACTTCAACCTCGTCAGACCCAATTCGCACAAAGACCACCTGAGCCCCTGGCAAATCATCGAGCGCCTCGCTCCCCGCTCGCCGCTCGAACTATGCTTGCTTCCACCCGTCTTCTTGGATTACTACCTCAACGACCAAGGGGGATACGATGTGCCCAGGCTTCCCTAGGGGATGTCAAGCGGGTTCGCTTCCGCTCTGGTGACGTTGCCGTCGGCACTCCAGGCGCTGAAAGAATGCTAACACCATGAATTTGCTTGAGATCGGTGCACCATCACAGTTTGCAGTCTTGCGAGATTTTCTGGCCGCCGCGGGTTACCCGGAGCCCCAGATTTGTGCCAGATTAGGTCTACCTTCTACCGAAGCCCTGGACATAGTCACGCTCTCGCAAAGCCTCGCGGAAAATGTCGCGTCCGCGGAGCCGCTCAATACCCTCATCCGCTTATTCCTGCTTGGCGAGTTTGTCCCCATTGTCGAAGCGGAAACCCAGTTTCCCGGCCCCGTTTGGGCGGCCATGAACGCGCTCGGGCTCATCGAGGAAGATTCCACAGACAGGAAAAGATGCTTTGGCTCCGTAGCCCTCTATCCGATGGGAGACCTGTTCATCGTCTCCGACCGATGGACAAACCCCGATCACACCCCCAAGCAGTCGTTTCCCGATATCGTTTACCCTGCACTCACCAAAAGCACACGCGAGTTTCTGCATTTTCTTCCGGCCGATCCCTGCGGAGAATTCCTAGAGCTATGCGGGGGTAGTGGGATCGCCGCACTGACAGCCTCACGCAACGCACGAAATGCTTGGACCAGCGACATTACCGAGCGCTCCACCCATTTTGCGGCGTTCAACGCGGCGCTGAATGGCGTCAAAAATCTGACGGCTGTCCAGGGAGACTTGTTTTCGCCGTTTGAGGGTCGAACTTTTGACCGCATAGCCGCCCACCCTCCCTACATGCCGGTGCTGCGCCCCGCGGAGATTTACTACGATGGCGGCGAGGACGGCGAACAACTCACGCGGCGAATCTTGGAAGGGCTGCTGCAGCACCTCAATCCCGGAGGGCGTCTCTACTGCCGAACTCTGGGGACGGACCGTGAGGAAGCTCCTTTCGAACAGCGCTTGCGGGGTTGGCTGGGGAGCGCTGAAGGCGAATTTGACGTTGCGGTGTTCATCTCAAAAAATCTGGATCCCGCGCGTTTTGCCATGGATTCGGCAGTACGGAAGTCGACCGGGCAAGCAGAAGTGAATCAATGGAGGGCTTTATTCGAAAGACTCCACGTGAAAGAGATTCTGACGGGGACCGTGGTGGTGCAGCGAAGAGAAAAGAGGCGCCCGGTGTTTACGATCCGCCGGTCTCTGGCCCCGAATGCCGATTCTGCCGCCACGGAAAAGGTGCTCCAATGGGAAACGCAGTTGGTGACGGAGACCGCTTCTGAAAAAGTGTTCGGAGCAAAACCAGTGGCGTCGCCTCGGGCGCAACTGATCGTTCGGCATCGAATTGAAGCGGGAGAATTCACGGCCCAAGATTTCACTTTGACGGCTGATTACCCGTTCCTGATGGATTGTAAGGTTCAGCCTTGGATGG
>QHYF01000454.1:0-1619 GCA_003224075.1 Acidobacteriota bacterium | reverse complement strand
ACGGTTCGAGGAGCGTGCAACAACTTTACATGGAGTGCAAAGAAACGGAGTGGATTGATCCGGACACGCCTCCGCGCGAGTTCATGAATCTTATCGGCATGTTTGTCAGCGGGGGATTCCTGAACGTGGAAGAAGTCAAATTGCCTGCGGCAAAAGGATGATCAACTCTAGTTGAGGCGTCGGAATATCTCCAGGTACATAGGCGGCCAGGTTTCGCGCACGCCCCACTGCATCCCAAGCCGCACCCGACTGATTCAAGCTGAAATATTGATAGTTCAATTTCACCGGGATGGAAGCGGGCGGTTTGGTCATGTACGTCAGCGGGATTCCCGGCAACGCCCGGCGCACCAACTGCTCCACTTGAGTCGCCGAGGAAATCTTGACGAGCTGGGGAACTTTTTTAGCCAAGTCCGATTCGTTCAAGGTGGAATTCACAGCGAGATACATCTTGGTGCCAACCAAATACTTGTCTTCCTCAATCGGCGTGGCGTAGATCGATGGCTGGACCGGCTTTAGCGGAAGCGCGACGAAATTGCTCGGCACCACCGTTTCGAGCAATTCGCGCACTTTTTCATCGAGATCCGAAAAACACGGGCCAAGCTCGTCGTGATCGTACGCCGGCAGGTCACGCGGCTGAATCTTCAGGGAAAACGTGGAGAGGGAGCCGCCAAGGGCAGAAAGAATGCGGTAGAGCTTCTCTGGATGGGCTTTCCCCGTTTCATAAAAATGACGCAAAAGAGGCAGATGGCTGTTTACCGTGTAGAGCAGCCAGAAACTGGCGATGTCTGCGGCTGTGAAGTCGGCTAAATCAGCACTGCGCTGTCTCCGGCCTCCCGCGAGAATGCTGCTCTTTGCTGAAAGAATCTCCACGAGCCGCCGAGTGATCCCAATCAGAAAATCGCTGGCGGAAATGTCCAGAAGGGGCGGGATGAATTGAGGATCCTGCTGAAGGCTTCCCGCTGCCGTGCGTTTGATGCGCGCGATGCGCAAATAGGCGCAGCCCTCGCGCGACTCGCCTTCCACCAGGAAGCGTATGTTTTTCCTTGCGAGCTGAACCGGTTTTTCAGAGCTGCCGGTGTTCTCGTCGCGCAAGTTGGCTAATTCGGAGATATAGCGAGTGTCCGCGTTCCGCTCGGCAATGGAAACGTTGAGGCCACGTTCGCGGTGGTGCGGGATGGCAAGGTAGATGTCCGCGCTGGTTTGATCGGCTTCGAAGTAGGGCGCCAGTGGTTTCGGTGCGGGGGTGGGATCCGAGTCAGGAATGTCAAAGGGCAGACCATCCGGAAACATGCCCGCGGCCCGAGTCAGCGCAAAGTTGCCGCCCCCCAGCGCCTCCTGGTCGACGCGCAGCTTCTGAAAGCCCCATGGACAGAAGTTCAGGGCCTCCAGCCGGAATTGGAGCACGCTTTCCAGAAATCGGTCGCGCGTCTGCAGATGTTGCGGAGTGAGAAAGGTTCCCTTCGACCAGATGACCGGTTGCAGTTGACGCATGGTTTGCCGCTAAACCTAGCAGGAGCAGTAGGGGAAGTCAAAAGAGATTCAGGCGTACAATAGGCCGTCCTGGGCCGGCATAACCCGGTCCCAGAATAGACCCTTTCCCCGGGACCTTCTCAGAAATA
>QHYF01000453.1 GCA_003224075.1 Acidobacteriota bacterium | reverse complement strand
GGGATTCTAATGTCTTCGCGGTACTTCGCAACGGTGCGGCGCGTGACGTGAATCCCCCCGTCGTCCAGCTTCTTGGCAATCTGTTCGTCGGTCAGCGGATGTGTCGGATCTTCCTCTTCAATCATTTTCTTGACGAGCCGTTTGAGAGTCAGCAGCGACATGCCGCTGCCCTCGGGTCCGTTCACCGATTCACTGAAGAAGGACCGCAGCTCCAGCACGCCTTGTGACGTGTGAGCATACTTGCTGGCCACCGCGCGGCTCACCGTCGAAGGGTGCACTCCAACTTCTTCCGCCACTTCCTTGATCATCATGGGCTTCAAGGCATCCGGCCCGTGATCGAGGAATTCGCCTTGCCGCGCGATGATCGAATGGCAGACGCGGAGAATCGTATGCTTTCTCTGCTCGATGTTCTTCATCAACTGGATGGCAGCGGTAAAACGTTCCTTGACGTAGTTGCGCACGTCCCGGTCGGCCGCATCGCGCGCCAGCAGCCGCCGGTAGGCATGTCGTCTTCATTCAAGAACGCCTGCCACTGATCATCCACTTTGCGGAAGTCGACATCCGGCTCGACAAGGCGCGGCTCCGTTTTGTTGTAGCGCAAGCCGGGCCGCGGATCGAGCTTCTTGATCACATCCAGCGTGCGCTTAACCACTTCCAGCGGCCGGTTCAGCGCCCGCGCGATCTCTTTCAGCTGGTTCGATTGGACTTGCTTGAGATGCTCGGCGACGATCTGGTGCGCGAGGGTGTTTTGGGGATCGAACGCTTTCAATTGCAGAAGAAGGCATTCGCGCAAATCCCGCGCCCCGACCCCTATGGGATCGAAGTCCTGCACCACGGCCAGCGCGTCGTCCAGGTCATCCTGTGAATACTTTCCGTTTTGCGCCAGTTCTTCCGTGGAAGCTGTCAAATAGCCGTTTTCGTCCAGGTTTCCGATGATGCTATCGGCGATCTCTTTCACCGCTTCGGAACAGATTGTCACGCTCAATTGCCACTGCAGATGGTCCGACAACCCGGAGGGAGAAGAGAGAAACTTTTCGAAGGAGGGCCGCTCGCTAACCTCGCGCTCTTGAGATTGCCCGCCGTCTCCGCCGGTATCCAAATACTGGTTAAAAAAGCTTCCGACGTCAAACTCATCGAAGGGATTGGCCTCAGGCTTCTCGGGAACTTTTTCCGTTTCCTCTTTCAGGAAGGTCTCGTCGCTGTAATTGTCAGTCTGCGTGGGTTCTTCGCTCTGCTCTTCCAGGACCGGGTTGGCAATCATCTCCTGGTTGATCATTTCGCGCAGCTCGAGGCGGTTCAGCGCGAGGACGCTCACCATTTGGACAAGGCCGGGCGTCAGAATCTGCTTCTGCGTCACTTTGAGATTGAGTTTGAGCCCCTGCCAGGCCATGGGTGGTCTCGTCTGTTCTCTCTTCTGTCCCTAATTCAGGCGAAAATGATCGCCGAGATAAACTCTCCGGACCTCCGGATCATTGCTTAATTCTTCCGGCCGGCCCTTACGGAATATTTTCCCACTTTTCAGGATGTATGCGCGATCGGTGACGCTGAGGGTTTCCCGGACGTTATGATCGGTAATCAGCACGCCAATTCCCGAATTTGCGAGGTCCCTGATGATCTCCTGAAGATCCTTGACTGTTAGAGGGTCGATGCCCGAGAAAGGTTCGTCGAGGAGAATGAAAGATGGTTGCAGCGTGAGCGAGCGGGCGATTTCCAGCCGGCGGCGCTCCCCGCCCGAGAGTGTGTAGGCTTTGCTGGTCCTCACGGTTTCGAGCCCCATCTGAACGAGCAGCTCCTCCAGGCGGTCGCGTTGTTGTTCCGGGGTGAGCGGCAACGTTTCCAGCACGGCGAGCAGATTCTCTTCACTGGTCAGTTGGCGAAAGACCGAGGGTTCCTGAGGAAGGTAGCTGATTCCACCGCGTGCCCGGAGATACATGGGCAGGTCCGTGATTTCGTCGCCGTTCAAAAGTACGCGGCCGGAGTCGGGGCGGGCGAGACCTACTAAGATATAGAAGGTCGTCGTCTTTCCGGCGCCGTTCGGGCCAAGCAACCCGACGACTTCACCCTGACCGATTTCCAGCTCCACGTCGTCAACTACCTTGCGCCCGCGGTACGATTTGCTTAATTCGACGGCCTGGAGCTTCAGCATACCTCGTCACGGGCGACCCTCAAGCGGTCGCGTCATTTCTCGACTCGGTGCTTCGTCAATGTCCGTGAACCATTTTCTGAGTCGACGATGATCGTATCATCCGCTAAAAAGAAGGTCAATTGACGCCCCGTCGTGGTCCCTTCCGCGGCGTCGTAAATCGTTGGACTTCCGCCGCTCATCACGAATTTTCCGTCCGCGGCCGTATACTCCCCGCGCTCCGCGGTCGCTTTTCGCTTCCCCTGCTCAACA
>QHYF01000455.1 GCA_003224075.1 Acidobacteriota bacterium | reverse complement strand
CGGGCAAGAACTTACCGGTGAATCTTGTTTTTGTAGCCGAAGGGGAGGAGGAGATTGGCTCCCCGCATTTTCCGCAGGTTGTGCGCCGGCCGGAGATCATGGCCGCGCTCAAAAATTGCGCGGGGATCTTCATGCCCACGGCCTCGCAGGGGCTCGACGGCGAGGTGACCATCACGCTCGGAGCAAAGGGCGTCATCGAGCTCGAACTTATTTCCAGCGGCGAACGCTGGGGACGCGGGCCGCGCAAGGACGTCCACTCCAGCAACAAGGCGCGGCTGGACAGCCCGGCGTGGCACCTGGTCGAGGCGCTGGCGACACTGGTTTCGCCCGATGGCAACGATCCTGCCATTGAGGGCTATGCCGCGAAAGCCCGCCCGCTTTCCGAAGCGGAAAAGAAAATGATCGCGGAAGCCGCGCGACGCTTGAGCGAAGCCGACGCGAAAAAGTTGCTCGGCGTCGAGCACTGGGTACACGACGTGAGTTGGCAGGAGGCGCTCGAACTGTTGATGTCGCGCCCCACCGTAAATATTGAAGGCCTGGTCGGTGGCTACACCGGGCCCGGCGGAAAGACCATTCTTCCCGGCAAGGCTACCGCGAAGATTGACATGAGACTCGTGCCGGACATGACCGCCGCCGAAGCCCTCGCCGCTCTCAAGGCCCATCTTGCGAAAAAAGGTTTCGGCGATATCGAAGTTCACATGACCGGCGGCTATGATCCCACGAGCACCTCCGCCGATGCCACGATCATCCGCGTGGAAACCGCCGTCTACCGCCGGGGCGGCATCGATCCCGTCTTTCTGCCGCGCAACGCCGGGTCGTGGCCCGGCTATGTCTTCACCGGCGATCCGCTGCGCTTGCCCGCAGGCCACTTCGGCCTGGGCCACGGCAGCGGCGCGCATGCTCCGGACGAATACTACGTCATCGAATCGAAAAACCCGAAAGTTCAGGGGATGGACGGCGGGGCGCTTTCCCATGTGGAGTTCCTCTACGAGCTGGCGCAAACAAGCTGAACGGGCGGCCCGATCTCGAATGTTTCCGCCTGCGCGCGGGCACCGTCGTTTTTCCACGGCTCATCCGCTGCGACCCCGGCTCGCACGCTCCGTTTCATACCCGTTCAATAAAGATGAAAGTAGCCGTCAAGTCGGTGCAGCCGGACGGCGGCGCCAAACAGACGGGAGAGACGCTCCTCGTTGAGAACGGCGTGTTTGGGCCCGTCGGCGAGAATTCGCCCCCCGCGCAGAAGAACGATGCGTTCAATTTCGGGAATGATTTCGGAGACATGGTGGGTGACGAGCAAAATACCGAGGCCCGATTGCGCGAGCGCGCGCATCGTGTCGCGAAGCTGCAGTTGCGCCGCAATATCGAGAGCGTTGCCCGGCTCATCGAAGAGCAGCGTCCGCGGGTCGTGCACCAGCGCACGCGCAATAAGAGTTCGCTTCGCTTCGCCGGAGGACATGTGGGCTACGGGCCGGCCGGCCAGATGCGCGATGCCGAGCCGCTCGAGGGCTGCTTCGGCGCGGGCCAGATGCTCCGGGTCGGGGTGATGGTGCGGAAAGATGCGCGTGCTGCTGAAGAAGCCGGAGACGTCCGTAGTGCACGAAGCGAGAAGGTCTGGCGACACAATGCCGAGCAGCGAGCGCAGCTCGAATACATTCCAGTTCTCGCGTCCGAGAATGGATATTGATGAGCCTTCCCGCACAAGAGGGTAACATTCGCGCGTGATGGTCTTGATGAGCGTCGATTTGCCGCAGCCATTAGGACCGAGAATGCAAATGTGCTCGCCAGAGGCGATTTCGAGCGTGACGCCCTCGAGGCCGGCCCGCTCACCGCGCATGACGGTGACCCGTTTAAAGGATAGAAGGGACGGAGGGGTAGCGCTCATTTTCGGTTCAATTGAAGTCACAGAGTCATCTTAACTGAGGGTGGCATGGAGACAAGGGATCAAGCCCGGCGAACGAGCTAAAGGTGCGGAGCGATTTGCAAGCGTAACCGCACCAGAGAAGCTAGTTTTGTCTCATTCTGAAACAGTGGCCTGAGCCTGCCGTGGCCCAGAAAAAAAAGGGAGGTGAAA
>QHYF01000023.1 GCA_003224075.1 Acidobacteriota bacterium | reverse complement strand
CTGCTCGGCGAGCATGACGCGGGCGAGTTCGTGAGAGAAGGTCATCGAGCTGAGCGAAAGCTTCTGGTGGGCGCGCTGGCGGAGACTTTCCGGGAAGCCATCGGCGTCGCCGCAGAGGAAAATCAATTCGCGGACGCCGCGGTCGCGGAACTCCGCGAGCCATTTGGCGAGGGCGTTCGAATCGAGATCTTTCCCGGCGGCGTCGAGAAGGACGATGGTGGCGGCGCGGTCGGCGCCAAGTTTCTTGATGGCGAAATGGGCATCGCGCGCCTCCGTGATTTCGATGGGACAGGAGCGGATGATGCGCTTGACGTAGTCATCGAGGATGGCACGCATCTCGGGGCGGCGGGTTTTGCCGAGCATCAAAAGCCGAATTTTCATAACGGTCTTGTCTCACCCGAAGAGAGATCCCTCGTCGCTTCTCTCCTCGGGATGACCATCCTTGTCGGATGGTCACTTCAACCCGTATTTCTTGCGTTTTTCGAGGAGGGTTTTGCGGCTGATGCCGAGGGCTTCAGCGGAGCGGCTGATCTGGTAATGCGTCGCTTCGAGCGTGGCGGCGATGACCTCACGCTCCACTTCCTCCAAAGAGCGTAAGCCGCCGACCGGGCTTACCGCGCCTGGCGCGGCCGCACGAACAGTTTCGGGAAAATCTGCGGGCTCGAGCAAGCCGCCGTTCGCGGCGACTGCGCCCGTGCCAGGACGCGAGAAAACCACGGCTCGCTCGAGGGCGTTGCGAAGTTCGCGGACGTTGCCCGGCCAGGAATAGGCCGCAAGCATGCGCCTCGCGGCGTCGCTCAATTGGGCATTGGGGCGGCCGTGCGCGGAGCGCAGCGCCGCCATAAGATGGTCTGCAAGAGGCAAGATATCAGCGCGACGCTCGCGCAGCGGCGGAACCGTGAGCATGAGGACGTTCAACCGGAAGTAAAGATCTTCGCGGAAGCTGCCCGCTTTCACGGCGGCGGGGAGATCGACGTTGGTGAGAGCGATGAGGCGCGCCTCGATGCGCAGCGTCTCCGTGCCGCCGAGGCGTTCGAATGCGCGTTCCTGCAAAACGCGCAGAAGTTTTCCTTGCGCTCCGGGCGAGAGCGCGGCGACCTCATCAAGAACGATGGAGCCGTTGCCGCCGAGCTCGAAGCGGCCGAGCTTACGCTCAACCGCGCCAGTGAAAGCACCGCGCTCGTGGCCGAAGAGTTCGCTTTCGACAAGCTGTGGCGGAAGGCTGGCGCAATCGATTTTCAGGAAGGGCGCGTCGCGGCGGGGGCCCAGCTCGTGGACCAATCGAGCGAGATGGTCCTTGCCGGTGCCGCTCTCGCCGGTGATCAAGAGAGTGGCCGGCGCGGCGGCAACCTTTTCGGCGAGTTCAAGGAGACGGAGCGAGGCGGGATCTTGGGCGATCCACGGCAATCGGCCTGCGGTCATTGTTGTGAACGACCGCCGTGCGGGCGGCTGGAAAGGGCTTCGCCGGAAAAACGATCGTGCCCGTAAGAGCGTTTTGGCACGCTCGGCTCGGAGGGAGAGCGTTCGGACTCATCCGGGATTTCAAGCTTGGGCGCGGAGCGCCAGAGGCGCTCGAGATCGTAGTAGCGACGAGCCTGATCACTAAAGACGTGCACGACGAAACCGCCGAAATCGAGCAGCGCCCATTCGGCGGAACGATAACCCTCACGATGTCTGGGCGAACGCTTGAGGTTCTTGTAAAGCTGCTCTTCGACTTCCGTGCAAATCGCCTGCACCTGCGGCGTACTGTAGCCGGTGCAGATGACGAAGTATTCGGTGAAGGCGCCGACACCAGCGAGGTCGAGCACGGTGATGCCCGCGGCCTTCTTCTCTTGTGCGGCTTCAACAGCCAGGCGGACACCTGGAGGCAAGGATTCGAATTTCACCGGTATAGGCCCTGCTTGAGAATGTATTCCTCGACGCGCACGGAAACAAGCCCATGGATGGACTGCCCGCGGTGCGCGCGGCGCCGGACGTCCGTAGCGGATACTTCGCTGGAGACGTTTTCGAGCAGGTAGATGGTGGTCCGCTGTAAGTCTGCAACGACCTGCGAAGGAGGTCCGCCTTCGGTTTCTTTCTTCGCGTCCGTCCGGCCCATCAGGCCCGGCGGAATGACGAGACGCAGGGCTTCCGGGCGGATGCCCGGTCGGTTGGCGATGATAAAATCGCAAAGGCCGAGAAGCGTTTCGTACTCCTTCCACATGGGGATGTCCAGGAACGCGTCGGCACCAATTATGAAGAAGATGCGGTCGCCGTGGTAAACGTGACGGAAGTAGCGCACGGTATCGACCGAATAGTGGAGCTGCGTGCCGCTGAAGTCTTCACCGGCTTCGGCAAGCGAAGGAACGAAGTGCGGATGGTCGCTGCATGCGAGCGCGATCATAGCGAAACGGTGCGGAAAGGGAGCGAGGTGCTGCTTCAGCTTATGGGGAGGCCGGCTGGCAGGGATGAAATGGATTTCGTCGAAATTGAAGCGCCGGTCCGCAGCGCACGCGAGGCCCAGATGACCGCTATGAACGGGATCGAAAGAGCCGCCGAAGAGAGCAATGCGGCGAGGCTGATGTTTTGCGGCGGTGCGATGCGCCTGGGCTACGGTCAATGCGCCTCCCCAGAAAGTACTGTGAGCCCCGATGGCGTCGGAGTCCGAAATGGCCTGCGTAATTTTCTCATGAATCTTTGACGGGCGCAGGCCAGGAATCAAGCTTTGGCGCGTCTTCGTCCGAAGCAGAGGAGCGGCGCGGCGCTTCGGAAGGAGAATCGGGAGCCGCGCGAGGAATCTTGTCCAGCGCATCCGCGATGGAGCGGACGAGATGTTTCACACCCTCCCCGATAACAGCGGAGATGGAATGAAATTCAAGATTTTGCCGGCCGCAGAAATCGCGCAAAGCTTCGAGCCTCGCGCGGTCCGTCGTTACATCCAGCTTCGTGGCAACGACAATCATCGGCTTCAGAGTCAGCGATTCGCTGAAGGCCGCGAGCTCGCCGCTGATCACCTCGAACGAATGGATTGGATCATCCGCGTTGGCGTCGCTCGTGTCGACCAGATGAACGAGAAGACGCGTGCGTTCGACGTGGCGGAGAAAGCGGATGCCGAGGCCCGCGCCCTGGTGCGCGCCTTCGATAAGGCCCGGAAGGTCGGCGACCACAAAAGTGCGGCCGACATCGGTGCCGTGGGCGCCGGTGCCGCCGTCAGCGTTGACGACGCCGAGATTCGGTTCGAGCGTCGTAAAGGGATAGCTGGCGATCTTCGGACGCGCAGCGGAGATTACAGAAATCAACGTTGACTTCCCAGCATTGGGGAAGCCAACAAGGCCAACGTCAGCAAGAAGTTTTAGCTCGAGACGAAGATGCCGCTCTTCGCCGGGAAAACCTTCCTCGTGTTCGCGCGGAGCCTGGTGCCAGGGTTTGGCAAAGTGTTGATTGCCACGCCCTCCACGGCCCCCATGTGCGATGAGGACACGTTGGCCAGGAGCGGCGAGATCGGCGATGGTCTCGCCGCTTTGGTCGTCGAAGACGAGCGTGCCAACGGGTACCTGCAAGATCAGGTCCGCGCCGGAGTGGCCAGTGCAATTGGAGCCTTCGCCGTGGCGTCCGCGCTCGGCTTTAAATTCGCGGTTGTAGCGGTATCGGAGGAGGGTGTTGTCGTTCGGATTGGCTCCCAAATAAATGCTGCCGCCGTTGCCGCCATCGCCGCCCGATGGACCGCCACGAGGAACAAACTTCTCGCGGCGAAAGGCCACGCAGCCATTACCGCCGTTGCCGGCCTTTACGAATATTTTGGCTTCATCAACGAACAAAGGAATAATTCTCCGCGAAAGTTGACCGCTATGCGGTCAACCGTGAAAAAGATAACATAAGCGAACTACCGAAACCCGGTATCCCCGGACGGAGGCCGCACACCGGTGCCCCGCGTGCTCAAGCGCATTGCCTTGGTGGTCTTCTTCCTCTTAGCAGTGATGGCGGTCGCCTTGTACGCGGTATACTTCTGGCGAGCGCCGCTCTCTGCTGCGGCGCCACACGCGCGTGTGGCGCCGGTGATCTCCACGATTCCCGGCCTGACCGCCTGTTGGGTCGAGACAGGCAAAACGTTCAGCAACTTTTCCTTTGGCGCGACGGTCGGGACCATTTTAGTAAAACATCCCGCGGGAGATCTGCTCATCGATGCGGGCAACTCGAGCCACTTCGATGACGAAATCCGCAGCTTCCCATTTGGAACTTGGCTCAAGCTCAAATTCCTCGCGGGACAGCTCAAGCCGCAAGCGCCACTCCCCAACTTGCTGCGCCGAGTCGGCGAGGATCCTGCCAAGCTGCGCTGGGTGATTCTCTCCCATGTGCATCTCGACCACGCGGGCGGGCTCATGGACCTGCCGGGGGTGCCCGTTCTGCTCACGCGGGAAGATTTGCAATTCGCGAACGATCCCAAAGTGCAGGCGAAGGGTTACGTGATTGCCGCCCACACGCAAAAATTCCCGCTCGCTGATGCGCCAACACTGCAATTCGAGGCGAAACCATACGAAACGTTCGACGAGAGCGCCGATCTGTATAAAGATGGCTCGGTGGTCCTCGTGCCTCTACGGGGACACACGCCCGGGAAAACTTTCTTTCCAGCCGGCTCAATTCTTGATTGCGACGCGGTCGTGCAGCGGAAAAACCGCTACCACGATTACCCGCACCGCTACTTCTTGTGGCTGACCAAAATTGCGCCTAGAAGGTGATTTTCGCTGAAAGCTGCACGATTCTCGCGCCCGGACTGAAGTTGAGTTGCGTGCTCAGTGGCGTTTGAAAAGGCGTATTGGGCTGTACCAAACAGAGGTTGGGATTGGCCGTTCCCGCGCACGTCACATCCGGGGGATTGGCTCCGGGCTTGGTGACATGGACGGAAAATTGCGTCGAGCTCACGGACGTGTAGTTGGTGCGGTTGAAAACGTTGTACGCCTCAAGAATGAGCTGCAATTTGACTCTTTCCCTGAGCGGAATGCTCTTTGTGAGCCGCGGATCAAGCGAAACAAAGTTAGGAAGATAGAATGTGTCCCGACCCACGCCTGGCACGCGGTCTGTCCTGCTATTCCCGTCTCCGTTCAAGTCGAAGTTGACGAGTGCCGAGTACGGCTGCCCCGTTTGCGCGGTAAAGATTCCGCTGAGTTGCCATCCTCCCAGAAGATATTTCCCCGTGGTCGACATGCCGTGCGCGTAACCGTCCAGGTCCCAAATCGGGCTTAGGACGAGCCGCTGACGCTGATCGTTGACCCCTGGCCCGCGATCCCCTCGAAAGTTCAGTGGATCTTGCACCATCTTCGCGTCATCGGAGGAAAACGGAACTACGGACGTCGCATCAGGAGTGTCGTCAATAACCTTTCCGAAAGTATAGGAGGCCAGGAATTGGTAATGCTGAGAGAACCGCTTGCTAACCTGGACGGTCAAACCGTTATAGACCGAATTGGAGTTGCTCTCGAACGCTTCGATGCGCGCAAAACCAGAAATCGGACGAGGCTGAGTAATCTTGTTGTAGGTAAACGTCTGCGTGGTGCCGGCAAGGCCAATCACCGTAGGCGTCTCCGGCCCTTGGAGATTGGTATCCACGGTGCGCGTAAGATGCGTTCCCTTGACCCACAGATAGTTGATCTGAACGGACATCGTGGGCTGGATCTGGTATTCGAGGCCCAGGTTTGCCTGCTGCACGTCCGGCTCATGATAGTTCGGCTGGAATACAAAAATGGAAGGAACGCCGGCAGCCACGCCAGCGGGGGCGGCGCAACTGGGAGCCGCGACGGGGGCTCCGCACTTGGTGTTGGGATACTGCGGAAAATCGAAAACGGGATCGTTCGGTTTAAAGGTCAGCGTCTGCACATTCAATGCGTTGTTGGAAAATGCCGTGCCAACCGTAATCGCTGGCGTGCGCCCGAAGAAGATGCCATAGCCGGTACGCACCACAAGCCTCCTGCCGAAGGGAGTCCAGGCGATGCCGACCCTTGGACCGAAATTGGCGTAATCATTGTGAATTCTGTTCGTGAAAATTCCCGCGGCCGCGAGGCTTGCGCTGGGGTTCAGCACCGGTGGCTGAGCGATCAGGTCCAGGTCATATCGCACCCCGAAGTTGAGCGTGACGTTGTTGCGCACGCGCCATTCGTCCTGCGCAAATGCAGAGTACTCCTGTAGATTCGGTTCCGTGGTGGGGCCGGTTGTGTTTGGACCGCCGAAGGCCTGCGTGAACGTGTCGGCTGTGTCAGGTCCCGTAAAACACGCCGCGCCACCACCGTTCAAATTGCAGCCGAAACCCTCCAGGCTGTTGAAAACATACGCGCCGGAAAAATTGCCCGGGAAAAAGTTCGCGATGCGGTCGACGAGGACGTTCAGTCCGGTCTTGATCGTGTGGCGGCCCCGGACAAGCGAGATGGTATCGCCAAACTCGCCGCGGCGAATGTTGGTGAAGCGGGGGCTGAAAAAGTTTCGGCCGACAACGAGATCGGTGACTCCGCCCTCACGGATGGTGGCCTCCGGATTGATGCTGTTAGCTTGGCCCGGCTCGTTGTCGCGCGTGTAGCCGGCTCGTGCGACGTTCACAATCCTGGACGATATCGTGGATGTCAGTGATCCGGTTAAGGTATCCGTCGTCACGAGCGAGGCACCTGTATGCTCAAAGCCATTCTGCGGCCCACCATTCTCGAACCCGGCACCCACGAAACGCTGGGCATTGTATCGAACGCTCAGCAACTCGCTTGAGCTCGCACGCCAATCCACTTTACCCAGATATACGTTTTGGTTTTGCGTTCGTACCCAAGAACCGGCGCGAGCTTGGAGGTACGTCAAAGCTGTCTGCTGGTTGGCCGTGGGGGTAGGCGGTGGGGTCACACCGAGAAAGACCAGATTGGGCAGGGTGTTCCGCTGACCATCGTAATCAAAAAAGAAGAACGCCCTATCGCGAATGATTGGGCCGCCGATGTCTCCCCCGAATTGGTTGAAATGGTATGTGGATTTCCGTAGACCCTTGATCTTATTGATGGGATCGTTCGCATTTAAACTTCGATCGCGAAAGAATTCAAACCCTGCACCGTGAAAGCTGTTGGTGCCAGATTTCGTGACTACGTTGATCACCGCCCCACCCGCATGCCCGAGTTCCGCGGAATAAGCGTTGGAATTCACCTGAAATTCCTGCACCGCGTCTTCACTGAACTGGTAAGGAGCGCGGCCCGACCCCGTCCGGCCATCGGACTGCCCGAAGAACGTGTTGTTGTTGTCCGATCCATCCACGATGAGGGAATTGAGAGTGCCGCGCTGGCCCGCAAAGCTGATGTCCCCGCCACGAATGTCGAGTGTGACGCCGGGCGTGAGGAGCGCAAAGTTGATGAAATTGCGTCCATTCGTCGGGAGGTTCTGAATCGCAACATCATTTACCGAGGAGCTCACCTGGCTCCGAGTGGTTTCGACGATCGGGGTTTCGCTCGTCACCGTCACTGATTGAGACTGTCCCGCAACTGCCATGGCCAGCGTTAAATTCAGTCTCGCGCCGACCGTCAGTTGTACGTCTTTCTGCATAAGTTTGGTAAACCCTTGATGCTCCGCTTCAATCGCGTAAGTGCCCACCGGTATGACCGGAAATGCGAAGAGCCCGTTGGAGTCACTTGTCGCCACGAAGCGAATACCCGTGGCGGTGTTTGTGGCGGTCAATTTGACGCCCGCCAAAACTGCGCCGGACTGATCCAGGACAGTTCCTTCCAGTGAAGCTTGGTTGCCCTGGCCCCAAGCAGACGATGAGATCAGAACAATTCCAACCAGGGTTGCAAGCAATCCGAGCACGCGCACTGTCTTCATATGGGATCCCCCTAAAGAATTAAATCGTCGGCAACGCGTACGCCTTGTTTCAGGGGCCTGCTTCGCAGAAAAACGCCGTGGCCAGAACCACCCTGGGAAGTCTTCCGCCCAGTTATTTTCTAGCACGTAAGAGTTCCAAGAGCAATCTGTGGCCATGAAGATTCCTGAGAAAAATCAAGAACCGCCGCCTTCGATTTGCGGCCTTATTAATACCGCGTTACTCTTCGTTTAAACATTCGCAGAGGCTACGGAGTGTGCCTTCGATTCTTTGTCGGGAGTTCCTTTCTCGTCTGCGCTTCGCTCTTTGTTGCGAGCTCGCGGACCCGTGCTCAGGACAATTACGAGATCCAGGTCTATAGTTACGACACGGTCGCGCCGCACCGCACCATGGTCGAGCTGCATAGCAATTTCACCATTGACGGCAGCAAGACCACTCAAGATGGAATTCTTCCTACCAACCACGCCGAGCACGAAACGATTGAGATTACCCATGGCTTCACGGATTGGTTTGAAACCGGCTTTTACATATTCACTTATCAACGCAATGGAAATGGGATCCAATGGGTGGGCGACCACATTCGCCCGCGCGTGCGCGTTCCGAAAGAATGGCATTGGCCCATTGGGCTCAGTCTCTCGAATGAAATCGGCTATCAGCGCCGCAAATTCTCCGCGGATACTTGGACGTGGGAGATGCGCCCGATCATCGATAAGCAGATTGGCCGCTGGTATCTGGACTTCAACCCTACTTTTGACAGGTCCTTGCATGGCGAAAGCGTTCATCAGGGCTTCATCTTCTCACCGAACGTGAAAATCAGCTACGACATCACAAAAAAGATCACGGGCGGCTTTGAGTATTACGGTTCCGTCGGCCCAGCCACCGATTTTTCTCCCATCAGCGAGCAGCAGCACCAGATCTTTCCGACGATCGATCTGAATCTTTCTCCGAAATGGGAGGTCAATTTCGGCTTGGGCGTCGGTGTGACGCGCTCCACGGATCACTTGATTGCGAAAATGATCCTCGGCTACCGCTTCAACTTCTAGCGTATTCCCGAAGTGCCCGCCTTTGGGGGCAAAGAAAGTCCCGGAATTGCCGTATGGCGAAGCTAACTCTTGCACCCCTTCTGTCGTCAATACTCTCAGCAGACTCGAAACCAGGGTGCGCCTTGCGACCATCCCCTAACCCTTTTCGATACCTGGGAATCCGTTTTGGAGGCTTGTAGTGTGCCATCCGCCGTCCAGCAAGCATTCTTGGGTCCTGCGGCTGGTTCTTCTCGTCATTCTGGGGCCTTCTCTTTCGACTCTGGCAGGTCCTCCTGGCAAAGATCCTGTCACATTCACCAATCTCCACATCCCGCGCCTGGAGCACCGCCCAGCCATCACCGACTTTCTTACGATGCAGCCTTCTGCTGCGTTCGCCGGCAAGATGCTCAAGGTCGAAGGCTTCATGCAACGCGATCCCAAGGATGGGTCGCCCATCTCTCAAAAAACCGAAGTCTACCTCGGCTACACCAATCAAAGCCTCTACGTCGTCTGTGTTTGTTTTGATTCTGAGCCGAACAAAATTCGCGCTCACATGGTCCGGCGCGAACAGATCAATGACGACGATCAATTCGGCTTCGTCCTAGATACCTTCAGCGACCGCAAAAACGCCCTCTTCTTTTACACGAATCCCTTGGGCGTTCAGCAGGACGGCATCTGGAACGATTTTCAGGAGCCGGATTATTCCTACGATATGCTCTGGAACTCACAAGGCAGGATCACGCCACAGGGTTTTGTGGTCTGGTTCGAAATTCCCTTCCGCTCGCTCCGCTTTCCCCGCAATCCGGAA
>QHYF01000022.1 GCA_003224075.1 Acidobacteriota bacterium | reverse complement strand
CGTCTCGGTGACGAGGCCCGAGAATTCAAAATTTCCACCGGGCTTAACTTTGCTCCCCTTGCAGGCGTCGAGCCATTCCCGTTCGTTGCCAGGTGATCTTGGCAGTGTTTTTGGCGGCTGTTTGTAGCTATTCATCTTGGTTTCGGGAATAAGCCTTGGACGTGCACCATTAAATGCGCAGAGAATTTTGCTGCGATCTCCGACGAAAAGGAGCCCTTCGTCATTTTCTTCGCCGTCACCCTTTAGGGGACGGTCTTCTTCCAGTTCCTCTGGGCGCGGGGGCTTTAGACCACCGTCATACCAGGCGAATTTCACGGGTGGCATGTCGCCACGTGCCGGGAAGTTGTAGTGGATGACCGAGGCCAGCGGGTACGTCTCTTCGTACCGCTCGCTTGAGCTCGCTTCCACACTCGCGGGCGCCTCCAGCTTCAAAACACGAAAAATTGTGTCGAAACTGTACGAACCCATATCACCCAGAGCGCCACAACCGAAGTCGCTCCACCCGCGCCAAACGAAGGGCAAGTACGCGTGGTTGAAAGAACGTTCCGGCGCCGGGCCGAGCCAGAGGTCCCAATCTAAACCTTCGGGCACCGCTTCGGCCTCTTTTGGGCGTTCGAGGCCTTGGGGCCAAAAAGGACGGCTCGACCAGTTCATCACCTCCCGCACCGGCCCAATAGCGCCGTCCCAAATCCATTCACATAGCAAGCGAGTGGATTCGGATGCCTGGTTGCCAACTGCAATCTGAGTTGCCACGCCAGTATCCCGAGCGATTTCGGCTAGGCGCCGCGCCTCATACATGGTGTGCGTCAAAGGCTTCTGACAAAAGACATGTTTGCGCTTCTTCATCGCCGCAGCGGACACAGCCGCATGCAGGTGGTCCGTGGTACACACAATAACGGCGTCGAGGTCCTTCTGCTTCTCAAGTAGCTCGCGGAAGTCACTGTATGCCGAACAGCCACGATACTGGCCGGAGTGCTGCTGTGTGCCGTAATAGGCGTCTACGATTTTCTGACAAGGTTCGCGGCCTGCAAGGCCGCTCGTGACGCGAAGAGAATGGGTCAACTGAATGGGTTGGTCGGGGCTGAGCCAATCCCAGCCGCTATCGACGCCGACCAACTTGCGGACGGAATTGCAGAACTCATGCGTGTCCCATTGTGGGTGATTCGCACTGACTCTATTGGGGTCGCAGACAGCCACGCCCTGTACGTCGGGTTCCCGTAAAAAGCGAAGCATGACGCGCAAGCCCTGGGAGCCGACGCCGATGAAAGCAGTATTGACTTTGTCGCTGGGCGGAACATACCCTGCGCCACCCAACACCCGACGCGGAACGATCGAAAGACCAATCGCCCCTGCCGTGGTTTGCCCTAAGAACTTGCGCCGCGAAACCGAGCCCTCTAAAAGGCTGCGAGACCGAAGCCGATTCTTCACTGTCCCTCCCTAACCGCAACTCCTGGATACCGCATGATTTTGGCTGCTGTTCGCATTTTGCGGTGATTTGCCACAGTGCTGATCAACTTGGATACTGTAAACGAACAAGAGGTCTGCATGTGCGAAATTTGGTAGTCCGCCCGCTCGCGGCTGATCGCGCGCGGTGAACGGCGCATCCGGAAGTCAGCCAGACTCCAGTTTCCGGATGGGCGACCACGGAGACTTGTCTTTCCCGTTGAGGTCCCTTCCGACATGTGCCGGAATCTTCGACCGCTGCCATCGGGATTTCGACCTTCGACTCTGCCAGCGCAGGCCTGCGGGCTCAGACGCCCGCAAATTGGCTGAAGTTCTAATGCATTCGCACGAACCATTCTCTTTCAGAACTTAATCCATAACAACTTGACGAAGGTCCCTTCGAGCCACAGGGAGGAAGGGCAAATGGCCTCAGGCCTTCCGACTCGGTGGGGATAAATCCTGCCTGAGCTACAACTACTCGCCGTAGGGAACCCAGATGTTTTTCACTTGGACGGCATGATCGAGAAACCAGCGGCCTTCACCCTGTTTCACATTAAACCAATCGATGGCGCGCCCTTCGTTGGAGAACACCTGCTTCAGATTTCCCACCGACAGCAATTTTACCGCTGCAGCGCCGGCTTCATCCGTGAAGCACCAGATCGCGTCGACATCGTCGTGTTCGGCGAGGGTCTTCATCAATTCCACGGTGCGGCCGGTGACAATGTTCACCACGCCGTCCGACAGATCGCTGGTTTCGAAAACTTGATACAGGTCGCCGGTAATCAATGGATATTTTTCCGACGGAATGGCGATAACCGTATTTCCGGCAGATATGGCAGGCATTACGAGAGAGATGAATCCGAGCAGCGGAGCGTCAGCAGGACAGATGACGCCCACCGTTCCGACTGGCTCTTTCATGGCCAGCGCCACGTTACGGAATGGCGGGTTATGCACCGAGCCGTCGTACTTATCGGCCCAGGCGGCGTAAGAAAAAACGCGCTCAATGCCGAGGCGGAGTTCCGCTTCGGCCTGTTTCTTTCCAACCACTGCGGACAGGCGACCGGCGATTTCCTCACGGCGCTGGGAAAGATTCTCCGCGATGTAATAGAGCACTTGCGCGCGATTGTGTGCCGTCGCTTTGCCCCAGCCTTCGGCTTTGCGCGCGGCTTCGACGGCGTTTCGAATGTCCTTGCGATTGCCCAGCGGCGCTTCTCCAAGCAAGCTGCCATCCGCCCCGCGCACTTCGATGCTGTAGCCTGAATCCGGCCGTGCCTGCTTGCCGCCGATGTAGAGCTTGACGGTGCGGTCTATCGGGGGAGCCGCGAAGTCCGTTGGTTGCTCCGGCGGCTGGTCGATCGCGAGCGGTTTTGAATGAACCGGCGGCGCCTGCTTAAACCACGCAGGCTCGAGATACTCGAGCAGGCCTTCGCGGCCTCCCTCGCGGCCAAAGCCGCTTTCGCGGTAGCCACCAAAACCGCAGGCGGCGTCGAACAGATTCGTGCAATTGACCCACACGACGCCGGCTTTCAGTTGTGCGGCGACGTGCAGCGACACATTGATGCTTTCGCTCCACACGCAAGCGGCCAGGCCGTAAACGGTATTGTTGGCGAGTTCGACCGCCTCGCGTGGCGTTCGGAAGGTCATCGCGGCAAGAACGGGACCGAAAATCTCCTGCTGAGCGACTACAGAACTTGGATGAACATTGCATAACAAAGTGGGCGGAAAATACAGCCCGCGTGCCGGCACTGGAATCGAGGGTTGCCAGCACGTCGCGCCTTCGGCGACGCCCTGATCCACGAGCCGCTGGATGCGTTCGAGCTGCACGCGCGCGACGATCGCTCCGATGTCGATGGCCTTATCGAGCGGCGGGCCGATGCGCAGTGTGTTCATGCGATCCTGAATCTTGCCGATCAATTTCTCCGCAATGCTTTCCTGCATCAGCAAGCGCGAACCGGCACAGCAAACCTGCCCCTGGTTGAACCAGATGCCGTCGACGAGACCTTCCACTGCGCTGTCGAGATCCGCGTCCTCAAAAATGATGAAGGGCGATTTGCCTCCGAGCTCGAGGGAAATTTTCTTGTGGCTCTGTGCCGTTGCTTTGCGAATCGCGCGCCCGACCTCGGTCGATCCCGTGAACGCGATTTTATCGACGTTGGGATGCTTTACCAGCGCTTCACCGGTTGATCCATCGCCAGTGACGATGTTTACGACGCCCGCGGGGAGAACAACCTCCCGGCAAATCTGCGCGAAAGCGAGGGCCGTAAGTGGCGTGAATTCCGCAGGCTTCAGGACCACCGTGTTTCCCGTCGCGAGCGCCGGCGCAATTTTCCATGCCAGCATGAGTAAAGGGAAATTCCACGGAATAATCTGCCCGACGACCCCGCAAGCGGTATATTCCGGAAATTCCTGCTCGAGCAACTGGGCCCAGCCAGCGTGGTGATAAAAGTGCCGCGCCACCAGAGGAATGTCGATATCCCGGCTTTCTCGAATGGGCTTGCCGTTGTCGAGCGTTTCGAGAACCGCGAGCCAGCGCGAATGTTTCTGCACCTGCCGCGCCAGTGCGTAGAGGTAGCGCGCGCGCGCATGCGGAGTGAGAGACTGCCATGCTGGCAGAGCGGCGCGCGCAGCTTTCACGGCACTGTCAACATCCGCCGCCGATCCCTGTGCCACGGTTGCGAGTTTTTCGCCCGTGGAAGGATCCGTGGTCTCGAAGTAAGTTCCTGCCGCGGGCGCCTGCCAAGTGCCGTTGATGAAATGTCGGAAGCGCCTGCCATGTCGATCCAGCCATGCCAAAGCCTCCCGGGGATCTTCCGGCGCGGGGCCGTATTCCATGGTCATGAATTTTTCGACGATGCTCATTCGCTTCTTCCCAATTTTTTCTGCATCGAGCGAAGTCTCTAGCTTATGCAATCGGATGGCGATAATCGGCCGAATACCGCCCGGTAACATGGTGCTCAAGTTGCCGCTCGATATCCGCGAGCATGCCGCTGGCGCCAAACCGGAACAATTCCGCTTTCATCCAGGACACGCCTAGCTCTTCTTTCATCAAAGCCAGCCATTCGAGCGACTGCTTGGCCGTTCGAATCCCGCCCGCCGGCTTGAAGCCCACCGCCATTCCGGTTTGCTGCGCATACTCGCGAATGGCGCGCGTCATGACCAGGCTGACCGGGAGCGTCGCGTTGACCGCTTCCTTGCCGGTGGAAGTCTTGATGAAGTCCCCTCCAGCCATCATGGCGACGACGCTGGCGCGCGCCACGTTTCGCAACGTCAGCAAATCTCCCGTGCCGAGGATTACCTTCAAATGCGCCGGCCCGCAGGCGTTTTTGAACATGGCGATTTCGTCGTAAAGCGCCTGCCATTTTCCGCCGAAAACGTGTGCACGCGTAATGACCACATCGATTTCGTCTGCGCCAGCTTCGACGGAGCGCCGAATTTCAGCGACACGTTCTTCCAGCGGAGAAAGGCCGGAGGGGAAACCTGTTGAGACCGCCGCAACGTGAATGCCGCTGCCTTCGACGGCACGCCGTGCGGCTTCGACGAAGTGGTGATAAACACAAACAGCCGCAACCTTGATGTTGAGGCTTTCGACGCCGAGTTTCTGCACGAGTTCCTGCTGCAGCGGCTGGCGCGCCTTTGCGCACAAGCGGCGAACGCGCTCGTCGGTATCGTCGCCTGAGAGTGTGGTGAGATCCATGCAGGTGATGGCGCGCAGCAGCCACGCTGCCTGCCACTCTTTTTTCACCGTGCGGCGCGTGACAAGTGTTTGGGCGCGACGCTCGACGGCGCTGGTGTTGACGCGCACCGCGTCCACCCAATCTAAATTTAGCGGGATGCCATGGTTTGGCTGCAGGTCTCGCCCAGCATAATTTGCGATAGCCGTATCGGCCGGCGAAATCGCGCCTCGCAATGCGGGCCGATCCAGGCTGGAAGCGCTGGCAGTGGGCGTGTTGTCCCGAAGAGTCATGGAATTCTTGACCGCAAACGAAAGAGTTGGCGGCAACACCTCATCTTATCACTTTGACAAAGCAGGTTCACAGGCGACCGCCGCGATTGCGCCACTCCTTCTCGAAATCAGGCCGCTTGAAAAAGGATTTCTGCGTGCCCACCCTGGTCGTGGAAAGGGCGGCGTAGAGATTCGCGCGCGAGAGCGCTTCCTTTTCCTCCAAACCTTCGCCAAGAAACACGGCAAAGCTGCCGATGAAAGCATCTCCGGCGCCAGTAGTATCCACGGCCTGCACCTTGAACGCGGGGATGAGTTCCACCTCCTCCGGCCCTGCCACCAGGCAACCACGCTCTCCTAATGTGATGACCACTCGGCGCATCCCTTGCTGGAGCAGAAACTGGGCGCATTTTCGTGCCTCATCGGCGGAAGTAACCGGTATCCCGGTGATGACTTCGGCCTCGCTCTCATTCGGAATGAAATAATCCGCGGCGGCGACTTCCTTGAAGTCAACTGGTTGAGCAGGAGCGGGATTCAGGATGCACCGAACGCCGTTTGCTTTCGCAAACCGCACGGCGTGGTAAACGGTACGCAGGGGAACCTCGAACTGCATGACGATGGTGTCCGCCTTGCGCAGAAGCGGCGCAGCGGCATCCACGTCCTCCGGGGAAAGTGTGTCATTTGCGCCTTTGACGACGATGATGCGATTCTGCCCGCTGGGGTCCACGAAGATGGGAGCGACGCCACTCGAAACGCCTTCGGCGATACCCACGCAGGTTGCGTCAATCCCTTGCGATTCGAAGTTCCTGATCGTCGCCGGTCCAAAGAGATCGCTTCCGACTTTTGCCACCATGCCCACGCTTGCTCCGCACAAACGCGCTGCCACGGCTTGATTGGCGCCTTTCCCGCCGAAGCCAAGATCGAACTTCTTGCCGAAGATGGTCTCGCCCGGTCGCGGGAACACCTCATTGAACGTGGTGAGGTCCACGTTGGCGCTTCCTACTACCACGATCATGGATTCCTTGGCCGTCATTCCGTCTTTGGTTATTCCGCGCGCGGATTATATAAGAACCCGGCCGGCGAACCGCAAAACTCTTGATTGCAACACGAATCGCTTGGCATTAAGCAACGGCGATGGCCACGCTGCTGAATTTCCTGTTTTTCCTTGACAGGCTCTCTCACGGTGAGTACAAGCAGCGACAGTCACAAAAGACGCAAACGGCACTGCTTTAAACGTTTGCCGGTCGGGAGAACGCGCCGTGTTCGTTTGGCCCGCGCCGGAGCGGCAAATTTATGTTCGTACCTCATAGTCTTGGCCTTGCTCTTCTCATGATGATCACCAGCGCCATCTGTTGGGGATCCTGGGCAAACACGTATAAGGGTGTAAAGAACTATCGCTTCGAGCTGTTTTATTGGGACTACGCCCTTGGCATTTTCCTAATCTCTCTGCTGCTGGCATTCACTATGGGCAGCATTTCGCATGATGCGTCGAGCTTTCTGAACAATGTTCATTCGGCGGACCGCTCGAATTTCATCTATACGCTTGCTGGCGGCGCGGTTTTCAATTTGGCGAACCTGTTGCTCGTCGCTGCGATCGACATGGCCGGCCTTTCCATCGCTTTTCCGATTTCCATCGGCATCGCCCTGGTGGTCGGCGTCGTCTCGAGCTACGTTCTGCAACCCAAAGGAAATGCAGGGTTGCTGGCTGCGGGAGTTGCTTGCGCCATTGTTGCGGTCATTCTGGACGGCAAGGCTTATGGAAGTCTCCCGCGCGCTGCAAGTGCAATTTCTCGCAAGAGCATCATCGTTTGCATCGTTTCCGGAATCCTCATGGGCCTGTGGGCGCCATTTGTTACTCACGCGATGACGCAGGGAAACATCCTGAGTCCGTACAGCATCGGCGTTTTCTTCACGCTTGGCGCGCTGCTTTCCTGTTTTGTCTGGAATATCTACTTCATGAAGAATCCGCTGGTGGGAGAGCGCGTGAATTTTGCGGGATTTTTTCGTGGGCCAGCTTCAGGCCACATGCTCGGGCTTTTGGGCGGCGCCATCTGGGGCACCGGCACAGTTTTTAATCTTGTGGCCGCGAACTTCACCGGCGTGGCGATTTCTTATGCGATCGGCCAGTCTGCTCCGATGGTTGCCGCTTTGTGGGGCGTTTTTGCCTGGAAGGAATTCCAGGGCGCAAATCGCCGGGCCAAGACGTTTCTTGCCCTCATGTTTCTCTTTTATATTCTGGCGATCTTGCTGGTTGCAAGGGCCAATACTGCCCGCTGATCAGCGGATTTTACCCTCGTTAGCTGGCATATGAATCCACACCGGATCTTTCACCCGCGTTACGCCGCGAAAACATTGCGCACCATGAACCACAGATTCGCGGGGCGTTCCGCCAGTCGGCGCACGAACCAGGGATACCAGTAGCTGCCATAGGCGACGAGGACGATGGAAGTGCAGCCCTCATTGGCCAGACGTTCCTGTTCGGC
>QHYF01000452.1:2087-2656 GCA_003224075.1 Acidobacteriota bacterium | reverse complement strand
AGGATGCTGGGAAGATCAAGGCCTGTCAGCGCTCTCTTCCGCATCATCGAACTCCCCACTAGCGAGTTACGGGCCACAGATGGCAAAGGACTTATGGCTATTTTCTAAGGAATCGGCTCAGGGCAGGCGTTCGACTACGCCGACTTTGTTCACGCCGCTGCACGCCAGGTACACGCGCCCGTCCGAAGTCGCAGCCATGTTCCGCACCGTGCCTCCACCGGAGGGAATGGCCGCGCGCGCAAATTGTTCCGTCTTCGGGTTGAACTGAATAATCGTATTGGGCTTCACTCCCGATTCGCTGTACCACACCAGGCCATCCGGCGTGATGGTGATTCCGTATGGCGCAGATCCCGCGCCGCCCGGCGAAGGCCACATTTTCACCGCGCCCGTCGCAGGGTCAAGCCACCCCAAATTCCCGCCGTTGTAATCGGTAAAATAAACGTTGTCGCTCGCGTCGATGGCCATGCGCCGCGGCCGCGCTCCTTCCGGCAGCTTGAATTCGGTGATCTCCATGGTCTGCGGATCGATCTTCGCCATTTTGTTGGTGTTGAATTCGCAGAAAAACGGGA
>QHYF01000452.1:0-2069 GCA_003224075.1 Acidobacteriota bacterium | reverse complement strand
CGCGATCCCGTAAGGATGCGAATTCGCCGTCGGCGGTGTTTTCAGATCGATCTTTCCGGTGCGAGGGTCGAGCCGGCCAACAAAGTTGCCCACCTGCACCGTGAACCACATAATCCCGCGCCCATCGAACACCGGGGTGTGCGGATCTTCCGCCTTGGCGTCCGGCATCTTGTATTCGGTCACGGCTCCCGTGCGCGGATCAAGCTTGCCGATATATCCTTTGCCATTCCCCGTGAACCAGATGTTGCCGCTGGAATCGGCCACCAGCCCATGCGGGCCGGAATCCTCGACCTTCAACGGATATTCCTTGAACGCTCCGGTTTTCGGATCGACGCGTCCAATCTTGTTCTGCAGTTGCTCGGTAAACCACAACGCGCCATCGCCGCCCACTGCAGGATCATGCGGATGCGCCCCTTTGGTTGGCACCTCCCACTCCTTGATGGCAACCTTGAGTTCAGCAACGCCAGTCGCCGGGCGTGCCGGGGCCGGGTTGCGATCATCCTTCGCCTCAAGCGCCCGGGCCACGCCACGCGCTTGCCCGGAGTCTCGAAGGCTTACAAAAACTCCGCAGCCCAAAAGCAAGCCGCCAAGAATCGTCAGGTTTCTCTTGGTCATTGAGCCTCCTGCCGCGCCTCCATGCTGCTACGAGAGACGCTTTGCAATGAACGTTCCGTGGCTGGGTTCCGCATCCCCGATGGTAATACCGTCCGTGGTGCAGCGGGAGCAGTTTTTGCTCGCAGGGTCGGATCCGTCCACTCAAGGTTTCAGACAGAACCCTGAGGACAGAGCTAAGGCGAATGCTTTTTGGCGGGCGTCCAATCCTTTGTTGCTTGACACAATTCCACGCCGATGGCAAAGGAGCGACCCTCGAGGGGTTGGCAATAAGCGACGCACGCGCGCGAATACAAGTTCCCCTGGACCGATCTGACGGTAAGGTGCTGGTTCGATTGCCACGGGTCTTTGGTCAGGACGCGGGCCCCGTGAGGACTGACATCAACGGTGTAGGTGAGTTCGTAGGTGGCATTCTCGAAGCTGTAGAGTTCCACAGGCACCTTCATGGGGGTGCGGATTTCCGTGCGACGTGCGGGGGGCCCGGTCGCCATCGCGCTGTCTTCTCCAAGTGGAGTACGCGGTGCTGTCAATCGGGCTGGCAGGTTGAACAGTAGAATCAAACGATCTTTATACTGCACTTTTTATGGTACGTTTGGGCAATGTCCTGACGATACGTTTTACCTCGGCTTTGATTTGGTGCGCTGGCTGATTCATGTGCCGTCATATTTGTGCAAGGCGGACCACGTGACGGGGGGACCTTGGAACGTCACTCCGATGCCGTAACGGCCGTCCGCCAGCCTTTGGCAATAAACCACCTTCCCGCAAGTCGCTGATTCTTGGTTCACGGGAGTTACCATTACCTGGTCACCCGGTTGCCAGGAGCGCCTGGAGAAGACGCGAGCGCCGTGTGTACTGACGTTATCGGTGTACGTCTTCTCTTCTTCATCGGTACCTGCACGTTCTGTCTGTGCGAGGCGCACCATGACGATGATGGGGAGCCGCCTTTCCATCCTTCCACTGAGCGTATGGTCCAAAGGCATGTCGCTCAGACCTTGACCGGGCAAATCTGAGGTATCGGGGTATGCTGATTCGCCTAGAGAACGTCCATCTAGTTGCTCGGCCGGAAGCGGTTTGATTGGCGCGTCGATGATTCCTCTGCGATTGGTCCCTTGATCAGCCTCTTGGAAACCCTGCCAACACCTCACATCTCCATTTGGATACCATTCGGCAGCGCCGGTAACAATCGAGTCAAGACCCTAGTACTTTGTCGGCTGAATTGCGTAGTACTAAATGCAACGCCCGCGAGGGTTTTGCCGTGCGGGCATCGTACGTTTTCCTCGCACGTGGCGAGGTGAAAGCATGGATTACCTTGGAATATATAAACAATTATATAAAGGCTAAGGGAGGTGGGTTCAGAGCGGCGCGAAGGAAGAAAAAGACGGCAGGGAGCCGCTTGCAAAGGAGTCCATTACACGAAGCGGCGCGGAAGGAGGGGGCTGAGGTGCATGGTGAGGTCG
>QHYF01000046.1 GCA_003224075.1 Acidobacteriota bacterium | reverse complement strand
GGCAATCCATAGTCGAAATCTGAATGGGGAGGGCGAACCGCGCGCTCTTTGCCGGGAACGGCGGACTTGGTTTGGGGCGCAAACTAATTTGCAGGTGGCTGATTTTGGTTTGCAATGCAGACTAGATTGCAATACAGACTAGGTTGCAGTACAGACTGGACTGTTCGTAGAAAGTCCCGCCAGTACCATAAGATCGCCAAGCAACGAATGGGACACGATGAAATGACGGTTTCCGAAGCGGCGCCTGCTGCAGTTCCGAAGCAGCGGGGCTCCCTCGCTGCCACCCGGTTTCTCATCCAGGTCTCGCGGCCGGGGCTTTGGAGCACCACGGCCCTGTTCTACCTCATGCCACTCGGGCATGCGGACATCACCCATTCCCCCCGACTCTGGCTGGGATTATTCTTTGTGCTGTTCCCTCTCGGGTTCCTCCTTTATGGCGTCAATGACATCGTCGACGCCGAAGCCGATTTGATGAATCCACGCAAAGGCACTTTCATGTTCGGTTCGCGCGGCGAACGCGAACAGCTCGGCGCATTGAAATGGCAGATCGCCGTGGTGCAAATCCCATTTCTGATTGCGTTCTTTTCTCTCCTGGGACCGCGCATCCTGTGGTGGTATGCCACGCTGCTGTTAGCCGTCGGGCTGTACAATGCTCCGCGCCTCGGATGGAAGGGCAGACCTCCGTTCGACGTCTTGATTCAGGCCAGTTACCTGCTCGTATTCGTGCTCAGCAGTTGGCTGAATCATGCCCCGCAGCTTCCCTGGCAGACCTTCTTGTTCGGTGCGTTGTTTGCCATGCACTCGCACGTCTTCGGCGAGGTCATGGACATCGAGCCGGACCGGTTGAGTGGCCGGCGAACGACGGCAACGACAGTGGGGAGAGTGCCCTCCAAATTTCTAATTGCCGCGTTTCTTAGCGTCGAAACTACTCTGGTGTGGATTTGTTTCCGAGATTGGATCGTCGCGGGCTTCCTATTCCTGGGAGTCCTCTGGTTCTTGTTGGACGCAACTTTTGTCTGGAAAGAGCGCGCTTATACTCCGGCAGAAATGCGCCTATTCATGTGGGGCTGGAACACTGCCGCATTCCTGGGCATGTTCTGGAACTGGGCGCACGGCTCGCTCACGAAGGTCGTTTGACGTGACCTAGACGAGTCTACAAATCTTCAAATTACAAAAAGCAAGCAGAATGCTCTTTAGGAGCTCAAGACGAGCGTCGCGACTCCTCCGGAGGCAAAATTCTTGGCCGCCCGAACTACGCCTTTTGCGCCTGGCGGCGAAGGAATGTCGGCACGTCCAGATCGTCCGCCGGAACTTCCTGGCCGACTTCGCGGACATTTTGCTGGACCTGGTGGACCACATTCGGAGACTCCTGCGACATCGGCGGCTCGGCGATTTCCCGGCCGGCCTTCCAAGTCTTTGGAAGGAACGATTGCTTCTGAGGGATATTTTTCTTGTTAGCGTCCTTGAGGCCGGCGGCGATAACGGTGATCTTGACGCTGTCCTTCATGTTGTCATCCTGCACAGCGCCGAAAATGATGTTCGCATTCTCGTGCGCGGCCTTCTGAATGACGCTTGAGGCTTCGTGGACTTCATGGAGACTAAGGCTGGAGCTGCCGGAGATATTGATGAGAATGCCTTGCGCGCCCTGAATGGAATTGTCTTCGAGAAGCGGGCTGGCAATGGCGCGGTTGGCGGCATCGACGGCGCGGTTCGTGCCGGTGGCCACGGCGGTGCCCATTACGGCATAGCCCTGTCCATGCATAATGGCCTTCACGTCGGCGAAGTCGCGGTTGATGATGCCGGGCACGGTGATGATGTCCGAGATGCCCTGAACCGCCTGCCGAAGGATGTCGTCGGCGATACGAAAAGCATCGAAGAAGCTGGTACCGCGCTCGACGGTATCCATCAGCCGCTCATTGGGAATGACGATGACGGTGTCCACCGCGCCTATAAGCTCCTGAAGCGCCTGTTCGGCTTGCATCATGCGCCGCTTCCCTTCGAACGCAAAGGGTTTCGTCACCACGGCGACGCTGAGCGCACCGAGCTCGCTTGCGAGTGAAGCCACAACGGGCGCGGCGCCGCTGCCCGTGCCTCCACCGAGGCCTGCCGTGATGAAAATCATGTCCGCGCCTTCCAATCCTTCGATGATTTTCTCGGTGTCTTCGAGCGCCGCCTTGCGGCCAACCTCGGGATTGGCGCCCGCGCCGAGCCCCTTGGTGAGCTTGGCGCCGAGCTGCAACTTCATGGGCGCTTGTGACAACTTCAGCGCCTGCAAATCGGTATTCGCGGCGATGAACTCGACGCCTTCGAGCTTCGCGCGAATCATACGGTTGACCGCGTTACAACCGCCCCCGCCCACGCCGATGACTTTGATCTTCGCCGGCTGCAGGTCTTCACTGAAGCTCATGCGGATTCCTGCGTCTCTTACTGTCATGCTTTCTCCAACCTTCTCCAAATTCGTGGGCGGCTCCGGGGCTGGGTCACGAAGCGCCAGCGAACATGGCTTTCAATTTTGATACCAGATTTCCCCCGCGCTGCGGCGCGGAACGCCGCGCCTTCGCGCCATACAATACAAGTCCGACGATCGTTGCATATTCCGGCTGCGCCACCTGTTCGGGCAGATCAGCCAAGCCCTTTGGTTCCCCAATGCGCACAGGCAAATGGAAGCAATGCTCCGCAAGTTCGTCGAGCCCATGCAGCCGCGCGCCACCGCCCGCCATAACAAATCCTGCAGGAATCTGGCCATCCAGCCCGGCACGCTTCAAGTCGTCGCGGATCAGCGAAAGTAATTCCATGGCGCGCGGCTCGATGATGTCCGTTAGCATGTGCGCGAAAATCGTGCGCGGCGGGCGGTCGCCCACGCTGGCGATCTCGATCGCGCCGTCTTCTTTCATGAGCGCGGAAGCGGCACAGCCGTGGCGGCGCTTGAGCCTCTCTGCTTCGGGAATAGGAGTGCGCAAGCCGACGGCGAGGTCATTCGTGAAGTGGTCGCCGCCGATGGGAACCGCGCTGGTGTGCCGCACAACGCCTCCGCCGTAAACGATCAATTCCGCGGTGCCGCCGCCGACGTCCAGCAGGCAGCAGCCCATGTCCCTTTCGTCTTGAGTCAGGGACGATTCCGCGGAAGCAAGCGGTTCGAGGACGGTGTCGCTTATGAGGATGCCGGCCTTGTTCGCGGCGGTAACCAGATTCTGAGTCGCGGCGACGGACGAGGTCACAAGGTGAACATTTGCTTCCAGGCGCTGGCCGACCATGCCGATGGCGTCGCGAATGCCATTTTGTGCGTCCACTCTGAATTCGTGTGGAAGGACGTGCAGAACTTCGCGGTCTTCGGGAAGCGTGATGTTGCGCGCGGCATCCACCGCGCGGCGCACGTCATCACGTTCAATGTCGCGCGGACGCTGTCCCAGAGTGATGCCACCGCGGCTGTTTACGCCGCGCACGTGCGCGCCGGCCACGCCGATCACCGCCTCTTCCACGGGCACGTTCGCCACGCTCTCGGCTTCCTCGACGGCGCGGCGAATCGAACTAACGGTGGAGTCGAGATTAACAATCAGACCCTTGCGCAGGCCCTTGGACTCCGCCGCGCCGAGCGCCAGAAATCTGACGACCCCGTCTTCGATTTCCGCGATCAGGACACATGTCTTTGTGCTGCCGATATCCAACCCAACCAGGTATTTGTCTTTTTTCGCCAAGCTCCGCTCCCGCGATAAACCTATTTTCTTCTCGCCACGGACGTGCCCGCGCTGGTGTCGGGATTCACGACCACTTGCCGCGAATACTGTAAATCGATGGACTGCACGCGCCCGGTATTCGCCTGCCATTGGGCAAAGTTGTCGACAAGCATCTTGAACTTGCCGGTAAAGTCGCTCACACCAAAATGAATGGTCACGGCTTGCGAATCGGCCGGTCCCGAAAGACCGGTCATAACCGCGCGCAGATCCTTTGGATTCGAAATGTCGATCTCGCTGACTTTCTCGGAAGAACCGGCGCGGACCAGATCAACGTCCTTCATGAATTCTCCGTAGATCTGCATGCGCTTTTCGCGCTGTTCGCGCGGCAAATCTTCGGAAACGCCGCTGACAATCGGGAACTGCAGGTCTTCGCCCTGGGGACGGTCGAGGACCACGCCATGCGCGTCAATCAGCGCCAGTTCGTTGCCATTTCTCGCAAAGGCAACAGGGGTGCGCTCGGTCAACTCGACGCGAATGCGGTTCGGAAGAATGCGCTGCACCGTGGCGGACTCGACCCAGGGAATTTGTTCCAATTGGCTGCGGCGGGCGTCCAGCGGAACACGCACTACGCTGCGGTTGCGGTCATGAACAAATTGCTGTAGCACCGCTTCGCGGCTGACGATGTGGTTGCCGTTCAGTTCGATCTGATCCGGTTTCAGCAGCAGCATCGAAGGCGAATAGAGCAGAAAGTTTGTCCCATAGAACGCCGCCGTCGCTCCCGCGACACCGGCCACGCACAGAATCAGCACGCGGCGATAGAACGGCCAGCCCCTCCCGCTGAATTTCTTGCGGCGAATTTCGACGGGCTTCTGGCGGCGCAAATAACGCGGTTCATCGTCGGCAAGCAGCTCGGGCCGGTAGGAATCGGTTTCTGCCGCCGCAGACCCACTACGTTGAATGGCCTTCACCCGTTCCAAACAACCACCTCGTTCTCCAGAGTTACCCCGTAAGCCTTCTTCACTCGCTCACGCACGTCAGCGATCAGCTTCAGCATGTCTCTTGCGGAAGCTCTCCCTGCGTTCACGAAGAAATTCGCGTGGCGGTCGCTGACCCGCGCGTCGCCCACAGAAAGGCCTTTCAGCCCAAGATCATCGATCATGCGTCCCGCGGACGCACCCGGAGGGTTCTTGAAGATGCAGCCGGCACTCCTCTGGCCGAGCGGCTGGCTCGAGCGCCTTTTTTCGTTGCAGATACGAATCCCTTGAAGAATTTCTTTGTACGGCTTGGAGGGAAGTTCCAGCGTCACTGCGAGCATCATATCATCAGGCGCAAAAGAAGTATGTCGGTATTCGAAAGAAATTTGATTGCCCTGGAGGATTTCGATTTTGTGGTCGGCGGCGCGGTAGAGTTTCACCTCACGCACGTAAGCGCCGATTTGCATCCCGTAGGCGCCGGCGTTCATCCGCAGCGCGCCCCCGACAGTGCCTGGAACACCGATCAGGCCTTCCATCCCGCCAAGGTCGTGCTTGGCGCAGAAGGTGACCGTCCGGCCGAGGTCTGCCGCGGCGTCCACGCGCGCAAAATTACCTTCAAGGATAATGCCAGGCTCGGGAGGAACGAGCTGCAGGACTACCCACGGTAGTTCGCCGTCGCCTACCAGCAAGTTCGAGCCGCCGCCCAGGAACCTGTGCGGGACGTGGTTCGCGTCAAGGAGGTTTAACAAATCCGGAATGCTTTCGTACTTCCGGATGCGGAGCAAGTCCGTGGTGCCACCAATGCCGAGGGAAGTGAGGTCTGCGAGTCTGGTTCCCGGAACCAGCTCAACGTCGAGTTCGCCCAGGCGAGCGGCGATCTTGGGATCGTTAATGCGCATGGTGCGTTGGATGCTCCGTTCCCAGCAAAACCATAAATTCGTTGCTCGCGCGGCTGATGTTGCCCGCGCCGATGGTCAGAATGGCGTCGCCGGGGTGCGCTTGTCGCAACAGAAATTCGATGCCTTCCTGCATCGACCGGAAATAGTGGACATTCTTGTGACCGGCCTCGCGAATGGCGCCGGCAAGCGCTTCACTGGTCACGCCCGGGATGGGCGTTTCGCTGGCCGCATAGATGTCCGTCAACACGAGAATGTCGGCTTGGTTGAACGCACGGCAGAATTCATCCCATAGATGCTGGGTGCGTGTGTAGCGATGCGGCTGAAAAAGCACCAAGAGGCGATTGAATTTGCAGCCGCGCGCAGCTTCGAGCGTTGCGCGGATTTCGGCGGGGTGGTGTCCGTAGTCGTCGACGACGGTTATGTCGTTTACCACACCTTTGACGTCGAACCGGCGCCCCACGCCCGCGAACTTCGCCAACCCTTCGCGGATCAGTTCGGAGGGAACATTCAAGTACAGCGCGACTGCCGCTGCTGCTGCCGCATTGCGGACGTTGTGCATGCCGGGAGGGTGGGCAAGCTGGAACAAGCCGAGATCTTCACCTTTGTACGTCAGCCGGAACTCGCTGCTCAAACCTTCGAGCTTCACATCGCTGATCACCAGGTCGGCCTGGCTCGATGTCCCGTATGTAATGATGGGGCGCTTGACGCTGGGAATGATTGCCTGGACGTTGGGTTCATCGATGCAGAGAATCGCCGCGCCGTAAAACGGGACACGATTGACAAATTGGAGGAAGGCATCCTGAATGTCCTCGAGCGAGCTGTACTGGTCGAGGTGCTCGCGATCGATGGTTGTCACGACAGCGACGACCGGCGCAAGCATCAGGAAGCTGCGGTCGCTCTCATCGGCCTCCACGACAAAGTATTCACCTTTGCCAAGCCGCGCAGTGGTGCCCGCCTGATTGACTCTGCCCCCAACCACAAATGTCGGATCAAGGTGCGCCGCGGCAAGCACCGACGCCACCATCGAAGTCGTGGTCGTTTTCCCGTGCGCCCCGGCCACGGCGATGCCGTATTTCAGCCGCATCAGCTCGGCGAGCATCTCCGCGCGTGGAATAACCGGAATCTTCCGATTGTGCGCCTCGACGACTTCTGGATTGTCCGCCTTTACCGCCGACGAAGTCACCACGACGTGTGCTTCATCGGCATTCGACGCTTTGTGACCCTCGTAGATTGTTGCCCCCAGGTTTTGCAGCCGTTCGGTGATACTCGAGGGTTTGATGTCAGAGCCGGACACCGAATAGCCAAGCGTTAGCAGCACCTCGGCGATGCCGCTCATGCCGATGCCGCCGATACCGACCAGGTGAATTCGCTGAAAATTGCGGAACGATACCATCATGAGTTTGCCCTCGCGGTATTTCCGTGCACGTTCGCAGCCTCTTCAATTAAGTTCACAATGTCGCGCGTAGCATGAGGGCGGGCCAGGCGGCGCGCGGCAGTGGACAGTTTTTCGATCTCCTGGGGCTGGTCGAGAAATGAGAAAATCTCAGTGGTCAGTCTTTGCGCCGTAAGTTCCGCCTCGGTAATCAGGCGACCGGCGCCCGCGCGAGACATTTCCTGCGCGTTGCGCAATTGGTGGCTGTCCGTCGCTTTTCCGAAGGGGATGAAGACGGCGGCTCGGCCCGAGGCCGCGATTTCCGCTGCGGTGATGGCTCCTGCCCGGCAAACAATCACGTCTGCCCAGGCAAAGCGCTCCGCCATGTTCGTAAGGAAAGGGACTACCTCCGCGTTGATCTCGCGCCGCGCGTACGCAGTGCGTACTGCATTGTAGTCGCGCTCGCCCGTCTGGTGCACAATGGCCAGCTCTGTTTTCCGCGTTGCTATGCTGTCCATGGCGTCGACGAACACCCTGTTGATTGGCAACGCTCCCTGGCTGCCTCCGGTAATCAGCAGTCGAAACGGTTTCTCTGGCTTGCGTGGCGCAATCGAGAAAAACTCCGAACGCACCGGGCAGCCGGTAACGATGGCCTTTTTGCCCCAGACCCGCGCAGAAATTTCATAGCCAGTCGCGATTCGTGCAGAAATTCGCGCCAGTACCTTGTTCGTGAGACCCGGCTCGGCGTTTGGTTCGAAGATGACATTGGGTACGCGCGCCAGCCAGGTCGCGAGCAGCATCGGCCCCGCGGCGTAACCGCCAACGCCAAACGCGCCGCGCGTCAACGATTGCCGGACCAAGCATGGCCACATTCTTGAGCAGCGTGGCCCCGCCTTTTCCTTTTAGACCCGCCACGCGCAGCGTTTCCAGCGGTAGCCCAGCCTGGGGCACCAGCTTCATCTCGATCCCGCGTTCTGTTCCTACGAGCACGACTTCTCTCTCCGTTCCACGCGACATCCACTCCTTCGCTATCGCCAGCGCCGGGAATACATGCCCACCTGTGCCGCCGCCTGCAATCAGCAATTTCACTTGGCGCTTCCGCTCCTCATGCTTCTGTTGCCTGCTGCGAAATATTCAGCAGCACGCCAGTTGCCAGCAGCATGACGAGCAAACTCGATCCGCCATAACTGATGAACGGCAGCGGAATCCCCTTCGTCGGCACCATTCCAAGCACCACCGCGAAATTAATCAGCGCCTGACTCAACACCATCGCCGTAATGCCCAACGCCAACAGACGCCCGAAACCATCCGGCGCCGAAAACGCAGCGCGCATTCCTCTCCAGCCGTAAACGGCAAAGAGCGCAACCACCGTCATCGCCCCGACAAAACCCAGTTCTTCACAGATGACGGCATAGATGAAATCAGTGTGGGCTTCCGGCAGGTAGAACAGCTTCTGCTTGCTCTCCATCAAGCCCACCCCTGTAAAACCGCCTGAACCGACGGCGATCAGCGACTGCAGCAATTGAAATCCCGCGCCTTGCGGGTCGGACGTCGGATCCAGGAAGGCCATCAGCCGCGCTTGGCGGTAGGACACCTGCGTGATAAGCAAATAGAGCACGGGCATGGCCGCAGCGGCGCTGATAGCGATCCATTTCCAGGACATGCCGGCGACGTAAAGAATCGCTCCGGCGATCAGGGCGACCTCGATGGACGTGCCGAGATCGGGCTGCAAGAGAATCAGAATCACGCAGATCAGAATTGGTCCCGCGGCGGGAAGAATGGACTGCAGAAAGTCTTCCTTGCTGAATTCCATCTGCGCCTTGCCGCGCCGCTTGAGATCGAGGAACCACGCCAGGTAGAGGATCACGGCGAGCTTCGCCAGTTCCGAGGGCTGGATGTTCACCGGGCCAAGCTTGATCCAGCGGTGCGTGGCGTGAGACTTATCCAGGAAAAAAGTGCCGACGAGCATCAGCAAAACGAGGCAAACCACGGTGTAAACGACGGCAGGCTCGCGCAGCTTGCGGTAATCGGTGCGCATGAGCGCGAACATGCCGAAAAGGCCAATCACCAGCCAAGCCGCCTGGCGTAGAAGAAAAATATAAGATCGCCCGTATTGGTGTTCCGCGGTCACCGCCGAGGCGCTATAAATCATCACCGCGCCCAACAGGCAGAGCGTCAGCGTCACTCCGAAGAGCCAGCCGTCATTCTCCAAGCGTCTCGCCACTTTCGCTCACCCTCATGCAGAAGTTGTGCTCGCCGCCTGCCGTTCCAATTGATGCACCAGGTCCTTGAATACGCGCCCCCGGTGCTCAAAATTCTGAAACTGGTCGAAGCTGGCGCAGGCCGGGGCGAGAAGCACGACATCGCCGGGCCGCGCGGCATGTGAAGCGATCTCGACAGCGCGCTCGATTGTGCCGGCGCCCTCGATGGCCACGCTTCCCTCAATCTGCTTCTCGATTTTGTCAGCCGCCGCGCCAATCAGGAGCGCAAGGATGGCCTTCTCCCGCAATGGCTTTCGCAGAACCGTGTAATCGCTGCCTTTGTCCTTCCCGCCAAGAATGATCAGGATCCTTCCCGGAAAAGCATCCAGTGCTTTCAGCGTGGCATCCACATTGGTCGCTTTCGAATCGTTAAAATAGCGGACGCCGCCAACCTCCGCGACGAACTCGAGGCGATGCTCGACGCCAGCGAACGAGCGCACACCTTTGGCGATGGCTGCTGGATTGGCCCCGGCGATGCGCGTCGTTGTCACCGCAGCCAGCACGTTCTCCACGTTGTGCCCACCCACAAGAGGAATCTCCTGGAGTTTCAGTACCGCCATTTCTTCCCCGTTCTGACGGAAGACAATTTGGTGATCCCGGACGAACGCACCTTGCGCCACGCGTTGCTTCCGGCTGAACCAGTACACTTGCGGCCTCGTTGGCGCGTAAGGAGTGCTTGCGGGATCATCTGCATTCAACACCGCGCTATCCGCTTCCTTCTGATTGCCGAAGAT
>QHYF01000045.1:8774-8977 GCA_003224075.1 Acidobacteriota bacterium | reverse complement strand
GTTGTCGTTCGCGGTGTGTGGGGCTGGGTGCCGTGCCCGCCAAGACCGGCAGTGGTTGAAGTAGCTTACGTTCGGCCGGTCTACGCGCCCGCGCTCGTGGCCTGGGTCGGCGGCCCGCACTTCGCCGTTGGGATTGGCGTTGGCGGCGGTGGCGGAGTCGGTGTGGCGTGGTTCCCACTGGGGCCGCGCGAGGTCTACGTGCC
>QHYF01000045.1:538-8602 GCA_003224075.1 Acidobacteriota bacterium | reverse complement strand
GCTCAGCCCGTGGGCAAGCACATGATCAAAGTCGACGAGCGGGAAGTTGTCAATGCCCCAGTTGCGGTTGCTGCCGCGCCCGTGGCGGCGCCGCCGAAGGAAGCCGTCCTCGGCGCCGGCGCCCCGGCCAGGGTTCGTCCCCCCGCGGTGCTTGAGAGCCGCGGCGTCGTAGCGAAGACACCGCCGCCGCCTCCTCCTGCTCGTTTCGAGCAGCAGCAGCAACTCATCAAAGCCAATGGCGGCAGGCCCATCGCGATTTCGGAAATGCGCCAGCAGCAGCGCGAGAGCGTGCAAGCCACGCCAATTCCGGTGAAAATCGCCCCGCCGGCAAAACCTGCCCAGCCGCAGAACGTTCCGGCCAATCGGCCCGGCGACATGCCGAACAACAATCGGGCGAACCGGCCCGGACCTCCGGGCAACGCCGGACAGTCTCAGATGAAACCTGCAAACCCGCCCGTTGTGCAAAACAATGCGCCTCCGGCGAATCAGGACGTCAACAAACCTGGCAACAAGCCGGGCAATCCGCCCGCAAATGCCGGCAATCCGAGAATCTACAACGACCGTCCGCCTTCGGTGCGGCCAAACAATCCCGGCAATGCGCCTGGAAATGTGAACCCGCAGCTCGAACAGAAGCACCAGCAGGAAACCGAGCAGCTCCGCCAGAAACAGGACCAGGAACGGCAGCGCATCGAGCAAAAGCAAGTCCAGGAGCAGCAGAAAGTTCAGCAGGATCAGGAACGGCTCCGCCAGAGACAAGATCAGGAGCGGCAGCGGATCGGGCAACAGCAGCAGGAACAGCAGAGAACTCAGCAGAAAACTGCGGACGACCGGAACCAGCAGCAGATCCAGCAGAGACAACAGCAGCAGCTGGAACAGATGCAGCGCAAGCAGGATCAGCAGCAGCAACAAGTCCAGCAAAAACAACAGCGGCAGCTCGAGCAAGTGGAGCACAAACACGATCAGGAACAGCAGAAGCTGCAGCAAAAACAACAACAACAGCAACAGAAGCAGCAGGAACGTCCGAAAGACAAGCAGTCGGATAAACCGAAGGACAAGGAAAAAGACGACAAACCGCACCGCTGAACGGACTGAGCGGTCCGGGAGAGTTATCGCGGGCGGGGCACTTGCTTGGAGCAGGCGCCCCGCCCGTTCTGTTTCTCGCGGGACAATTCTCGACAGGTGAAAGCTTTCCTCGGCTCACGTAAGATTTCCCTTTTCGCGCTCATGGCCAGACCTTCTAAATCCGCCTCTTCCTCGAAGGACACTTCGGCGGCCGCTTCCGGCTTGCGGCTGTTTCGCATCCCGCGGTTCCCGGAAATTCGCCGGGGAGATGACCTTCCCAAACGAATAGCGGATTCGGCGCGGAAAGCTGGGATGCGCTTCGAAGATGGCGACATTCTTGTCATCGCTCAAAAGATCGTTTCCAAGGCCGAAGGATCTATGGTCCGGCTTACAAAGGTAAAACCTTCGGTTGATGCGATTGCCATTGCCCATCGTTTGAAGAAGGACCCGCGCATCATTGAAGTCGTTCTGAAGGAATCGCGGCGCATCGTGCGGAGCGAGCACGTCTTGATTACGGAAACTCACCACGGTTTCGTCTGCGCCAATGCCGGGGTCGACCATTCGAATGTTCGTGGCCGCGGCATCGTGACTCTGCTGCCTCGCAATCCCGATCGTTCCGCCAAAAAGCTTGTCGCCGCGCTCCGCAAGCGAACCGGCAAACGCCTCGCCGTCATCATCAGCGACACTTTTGGGCGCCCCTGGCGCCTCGGCTTGACAAATGTCGCCATTGGCGCTGCCGGCGTTCCCGTGCTTCTCGATCTGCGAGGCACCAAGGATCGCCAAGGAAAGCCTCTCACCGCGACGATCCTCGCTGTTGCCGATGAGCTCGCTGCTGCTGCCGGTCTCTTGATGGGCAAGTCGGAAGGCTCTCCCGTTGTTCTCATTCGTGGCTATCGCTACAAGCCTGCATCCGAGCCGGCTGCCAGCATCATCCGCCCCTCCTCCGAAGATCTCTTCCGTTAGCCTTCTTCTCTGTGTTCTCTGTGTGCTCCGCGACCTCTGTGTTAAATTCTTGTTGGCACGAACTGCGGACCTTTGTATGGACACTCGGCTCTACGGCACACTTCCACCTCTCGCTTCGAATACACACGTGGAGAATGCCCTGACCCTCGCGCGAACAGGTCACGCCATCGACCGCTCGGCCGCCCTGCTGCTCGCGGAGCAAGCTTCTCTGCAAGACCTCTTGCGCGCCGCAACATCGGTTCGTGCATGCGAGAAGGGAACGGTCGTTACCTACTCGAGAAAAGTATTCATTCCCCTGACCACTCTTTGCCGCGACTATTGCGGCTACTGCACCTTTCGAAAGGATCCCGGTCAGCCCGGCGCTCACTTTATGACACCGGAGGAAGTGCTCGCGCTCGCCGAACGCGGCCGCCGCGCCGGGTGCAAAGAAGCGCTCTTCAGTCTCGGCGATCAACCGGAGCGGATTTTTCCGGAAGCCCGCGAATTCCTCCGCAAGCAGGGCTTCTCGCGCACGCTCGATTACCTTGCGGCGATGTGTGAGCTGGTCCTCGAAAAAACAGGCCTGCTTCCTCACTCCAATCCCGGTGTCATGGACCGGGCTGCCCTCGTGCGTCTGAAGGATTCGAACGCCAGCGTCGGCTTGATGTTGGAAAACGTCAGCCCGCGGCTGATGCGCGATGGATTGCCGCACGCCAACGCCCCCGACAAAGTGCCCGCGCTGCGCCTTCGCACCATCGAAGAAGCCGGGAAGCTCTCCATGGCCTTCACCACCGGCATTCTGATTGGCATCGGCGAGACAATGGAAGAGCGCGTTGACTCTCTCTTCGCGATTCGAACGCTCCATGAAAAGTACGGCCACATTCAGGAAGTCATCATCCAGAATTTCCGCTCCAAACCGGACATACCGATGGCCGCGCATCCGGAGCCTTCCCTCGGCGACATGCTGCGCACCGTGGCCGTCGCCCGGCTGATTCTCGGCCCTCAAATGAACGTGCAGGCGCCGCCGAATTTGAGCTATGACGATTTCCCGCGATTGCTCGAAACGGGCATCAACGATTGGGGCGGCATCTCTCCCGTCACCAGGGATTTCATCAATCCCGAAGCTGCTTGGCCGCAAATCGTGCGGCTCCAATTCGAAACCGAGTCCCGCGGTTTTGCTTTTCGGGAGCGCCTTGCGATCTATCCTGAGTTTGTCGGCCGGAGCGAATTTCTTTCGTCGCCCGTGCGCGATCGCGTCGCCAGACTAGCGGACAAGAATGGATACGCGCGTAGCGCCGGGCTTGCGGCCGCTAACTGAATTATTTTCAATGTCCCCGGAAAAAAAACTAAAAATCACCGCGCTCGCGGGCGGCGTCGGCGCCTCAAAACTGCTCCTCGGCCTTTACCAGGTCATGGACCCGCGCCTGTTGACGATCATCGTCAACACCGGTGATGACATCGTTCTTCACGGCCTGAAGATTTCCCCCGACCTCGACATCGTCACCTACACACTGGCGGGAGTCGTTGACTCGGCGAGAGGCTGGGGATTCCGCAGCGAAACGTTTCACTCCTTGAAACGCCTCGCTGGCTATGGGCGCAGCAATTGGTTCAATCTCGGCGACCGCGATCTCGCCACGCACATCCATCGCACCGCACTGCTCGCCGAGGGGAAGACTTTGTCGCAGGCTGCCGATTCCATTCGAACGGCGCTGGGCGTGAAGTCCCGCATCCTCCCGATGTCCGACGATCCGGTTCCGACCATCATCGATTCGAACGAAGGGCCGCTGCATTTTCAGGAGTATCTTGTGAAACGCCGCGCCGAACCCGTCGTGCAAGGCATCCGTTTCGAGGGCGCGGATTCCGCGCGGCCCACTCCCGGCGTCCTTGAGGCAATCCATGATGCGGATCGCATCATCATTTGTCCCAGCAATCCGCTGATCAGCATCGGGCCGGTTCTTGCCGTTCCGTATGTCCGTGAGCTGTTGCGCGCGAGAAGAGAAAAAGTTTTTGCGGTTTGTCCAATCGTCGGCGGGAAATCGCTGAAGGGTCCGTCCGACAAGATGCTTGCCCAGCTTGGTCACCAGCCAACCGCATTGGGCGTCGCAAAACTCTACGCCGATTTCACCGGCGCTTTCGTCATTGATCCTGCTGACAAGGCGCAAGTAACCGCGATCTCTGCGCTCGGTATGAAGGTCGCCATCCTCCCGACAGTAATGAAGACGCTTTCGCAGAAGCGCAAGCTCGCCCGCGCGCTGCTGCAGTTGTAAATCTGTTGAGAAGTCAAACAGGAACGATTATTTCGAAGGCAGTCCCGTGAAGCGAATCCCGGCGCCATGCACTTTGTAACGCAGATTCAGTCCAATCAGCAGCGCCGTCAGCGATTCCACGATTCTCGCATTTTCCAGTTTTCCTCCGTTCAAAGCGCGCGCTCCTGGAATCTTGCTGACCAGCTCTGAAGCCACTTGCTTTGCTCTTTCATCGTCACTGCACACCAGAACGTCGCATTCGACCGGCGCGTCTCCAGCAAGTAGTTCCGCGCCAAGATTCTGTAACGCTGCCGCGAGACTCACTCCCGCAGGCAGCAGTTCCTTCGTTTGCTCCGCGGCCGAGCCCTGCCACACGCCGAGCACGCGCGTCGCAGCTCCGCCTACCGTCGCTGCCAGCGGCACCGTGGTATCGATCACGATTGTTCCCGGCTTCCAGACGTTTTTCAATTGCTTCAGCAGTGCCGCCGCGCCGGAGAAGGGAACCGTCAGCACGGCCACGTCACACGCTCCCGCCGCCGACAAATTGTCCATTCCCTCGATTCGAACGTTGCCGCCAATGCGCTCCCGCAATTGTTTGGCCGTCCCCTGCGCGCGCGCCGCATCGCGCGAGCCGATGACAATTTCTTCCCCGGCTTTGGCCAGGCGGCACGCCAGCCCGGAGCCTTCCGCTCCCGTTCCTCCCAGTATCGCGATTCTTCGCGCCATGATTCTTCGCTCCGTTCCGGATTCCGCGATGCGCCCCGATCATACACGTCTGCGATCTCCGTGGGCATGCGCCGCTTCGCTTTCCCAGTCCGCAGTATGGTATCTTCAAAAACTTCGAAGATGCCAACGCCGCGACTCACTCCATTGGAATTTCGCAAAGCTCTGGGCCATTTCACCACTGGCGTGACCGTGGTGACCGTCGAGCGCGAGCCCGGAGAAATTCAGGCCATGACTGCCAACTCCTTCACCTCAGTCTCGCTCGATCCCATGCTGATTCTTGTTTGCGTCGATCACCGCGCGAAAATTCTTCCTTTACTCCAGAAGAAAAAGCGCTTCGGCGTCAGCGTCCTTAAGGAAGGGCAGGAGGCCATTTCCGAGTACTTCGCGAGTGGCGAGCAAAGCGCCGAGACCGAGGAGCGCTTGTCCATCCGCTACCGTTGGACCCCGAGCGGCATTCCTATCCTCGAAAACACGCTGCTCCACCTGAGCTGCAACGTCATCGCGTCGCATCTTGCCGGCGATCACACGATTTTTGTCGGGGAAGTGGAAGACGCCGTGATTCACAAGGGAGAGCCGCTGCTTTATTTCCGCGGTGAATACCGCGGTCTCGCGCGCCACTCTTAGGAAATCGCCTGCTCCGCAATCGCGCAGAAATCCTTTGTTGCGGAGACTTCGCTATCGTTCCGGGTTGCCCGAAGGCCGCGTGGACTCGGCCGAGTCGCCCATTTCCTTGCGGTGGCTTTTCACTTCGCGCAACGCGTAGATCGGCTTGTTCTGCGACTCATAGTAAGTGCGCGCGATGATTTCGCCCAGCAATCCCATGGACATGAACTGCACGCCGCTGATGAAGAGCGCCACTGCAAGGAGCATCAGCGGCCCGTGCTCCGCCATGATCGCCTTGTGCTGGTAAAACTTCTCGTATGCCAGGAAGCATCCGAGCAAGGAACCCAGACCCGCGCCTCCCATGCCGAGCAAGCCGAAGAACTGCAGCGGCCGCGTCGAGTAATCCAGCAGAAACTTGACGATCAACAAATCCAGGAAGACGCGAATGGTGCGTCCGATTCCGTAATTGGATTTGCCGTTCTTCCGCTGCGGATTCCCAATCGGCACTTCCGCGATTTTCGCTCCCGTGGAGCTGGCCAGCGCCGGAATGAACCGGTGCAGCTCGCCGTAAAGCTGAATTTCCTGAATAATTTCCCGGCGGTAAGCCTTGAACGTGGTCCCAAAATCGTGCAGCTCGATTCCCGAAAGCTTCGCCATCATCCAGTTCGCGGTGCGGCTGGGAAATTGGCGCATCAGCCAGTGATCCTGCCGCTGGCTGCGCCAGCCGCTGACCAGATCGTAGCCTTCCGCGATTTTTTCCAGAAAGCGCGGAATCTCTTCGGGGTCGTGCTGCAGGTCGCCGTCCATGGAAATGACGACTCCGCCGCGCGCAAAATCAAATCCCGCCTTCAATGCCGCCGTTTGGCCAAAATTGCGCCGCAGGCGCACCAGGTTAACCCTGCGGTCGTGCTCGAAAATATCGGAGAGCACCTTGAACGAGTTATCCTTGCTCCCGTCATCCACGAACACCAATTCGTAAGGCTCGCCAATCCCGTCCATCACTTCGGTCAGCTTCATGTAGAGAGGTGGGATGTTTTCCTGTTCGTTGTAGAACGGAACGACGACGGAATACTGGATGAGCGAATCGCTTCTCATTCTTTTTTGCAAAAGCCTTCGTTAAGCTTCCTGGGTCACGAAGGCATAGTCTATCAGGCGAATCCCCTGCGATGCGACAAGATTACGAATTCCGGTGTCCGTCAGGATTTGCAGTTCGGCCTGCCGCGAGTCCTGGAGCCGGGTCGGCGTTTTCTCCAACGCCGCATCCACATAGCCCGGATGGCACATCAGCTCGGTTGTTCCATCCGGCACGCTCTTCAGAAATTGCGCCACGCCTTCGCGCGTCAGCTCGCCGGTTTGCGCAATCCCGCAAAAATAATCGGCCGTGGAAATGCCCGCGCGTTCGGCTTGTTCCCGCGCATCGCGCGCCAGCAGCTTCAACCCGCGCGCCTGCACGCCTTGCTTCATGACCACGCGGGCGTTCTGCTCGGCGCCCGAGGCAAGCGCCGCGCGCAAGTTTGAAGCCTCGAGCGACACGCGAATCGCGCCGATGCCGTGGCGCTTTGCGAGCCTCAGCGCAATCTCAAACAATCCCGGAAGCATGTGCACGTGCTTGTGCCCGTCCAGGTGCGTCGGCTCGACCCCGGCGTCGCGGACTCTCTGGATTTGCGCGTCCCATTCGCGCTCGACTTCATCCAGCAGCAATCTGCGGCGCGCGCGCCGCAGGAGCAATCTCTCGGGTCCGCCCGCGAATTCGGCTTTATCATTCAGCAGGCTCGTTACCGTTTCCGGCTCCGCGACCGGCGGGCCGTCGCTCAAATTCAGGTGCACGCCCACGCCCAGGCCGGGCGCGGACCCTGCAGCCTGCACACCGTCCGCAAAAGCCGCTCCGTTCGCCAGCAGCGACGTGCTCGTTACAATCCCGTGATGAAAAGACTCCACGATTCCGCGGTTTACCCCGCTCGTCCACCCCAGATCATCCGCGTTGACGATCAGATTCCTCACGACCTGTCCTGCCCCGGCGTTCCTACCTGTCCCTTTGTACAGCTACTCTTTCGCGTGCCCACCGGCGCTCGTACCATTGACCCTTTTCACCCCCAACTCTAGCATGGCCTGTTAGAGGGAAACATGTCCGTCAGTCTGCGCGAATTCAGGCAAAACAGCGCGAAATACCGCGAAAAGCGCCGCGGGCGCCGCATGAACTCCCGTGTTCCCGTGCGTCTCGAATGGGACGACCAGGGGGGCAAGCGGGTCAGCGCTGAAGCGCACACGCGAATTGTGAATCCCTATGGCTGTATGGTGGTTCTCCAACAATCGCTGGGGCTCGAGCAACACGTGGCCCTCACCAATCTCGCCAACCATTCCAGCAATGCCGCCATCGTCGTGTGGAAGGGTACTTCCCGGCCCGACGGCTGGGAATACGGCGTCGAGCTCGTCGCGCCAGAAATGGATTTTTGGGGTCTCGAACTGTGAACCCTTCTCAAATATG
>QHYF01000045.1:0-522 GCA_003224075.1 Acidobacteriota bacterium | reverse complement strand
ACCGCGGAGGAACGCCGCCGCGCCCAGCGCGTCCTGCTGCGCATGCCAGTCATCGTTCACATTACAGGTAAGACGAATCCTATCCACGGATTCACGCATACGGTCAGTGCCACCGGCGCCATGATTATTCTTGCCGAGGGCCTCGCCGCGGGCACGAAGTTCACGCTCGAAAATCCCAAAACGCAGCAGCGCGTCGAGGTGAACGTGGTACGGCCCGCGCAGCTCAGCCAGGGAGGCTCGCTCGTTCCAGTCGAGTTTCTGTCCCCCGCGCCCCAATTCTGGAATATCTTTTTTCCGCCGAACGTCAACTGACGATCCGATAGAGTAGCGAAACCTATCCCCGAGGACCGCAGGCAGAATGCGGGAGTGGTGTTCCAAAATGGGAAGAGTGGATACCCACCCCCCGGGTGTTTTTGCGCACAGTGTTAATTGATGGTGAGGTTGACCATGGGCGTGCCGTTAGACGCCGGCGGCGTCGCCGAGATGACAAACGTGGTCGTCCCTGTGACGGCCACATTGAGC
>QHYF01000044.1 GCA_003224075.1 Acidobacteriota bacterium | reverse complement strand
TCCGTGGTGGTCAGCTCGCGCTCGCTGGCTTCGTGCACCACACCTTCGATTTCGTCGACAATTTCCTCCAGTTTTGGTGTGGCTACCGGTCTCTTCTCGCACGCCTTCAGCAGCCCCTGCAAGATCTTTTGCCGCTCGAAGCGTTCCCGCCGCCCATCCTTCTTGATCACCATGTACGGAATTTCGTCGATCCGTTCGTACGTCGTGAACCGCCGGCTGCACTTCAGGCATTCCCGCCGGCGGCGAATGGTGTCCCCCCCGCGGCCTTCCCGTGAATCAATCACTTTGTCATCAATATGCGCGCAAAAAGGACACTTCACTGGGCTGGATCTCCTTGGTGGGCCACGGTCTCGCCCGCCGCTTCTTTTTCGTGCTCCGCCATCTCGCGCAATTTCCCCAAAGACAATCCTTCATGCGCCAGCAGCGGTGCACCGACAAGACTGCAGGCGGCGAAGGTTACAAGGTAAAGAATGATTGCCGCAGCAGTCGCAGGTTCCTTTTCTACTCCAACGATTGTCGTGTAGGCAAGAATCGATGCCAGCTGCGAACCGCCGCCGACAGCGGGCAACTGGAAGACCGAGCCCACTAGCGTGAACGCCATCACCAGAGTCGCCTCTGCCATGCTGATGGTCCCCAATCTTCCGCCAAAGCTGTGGGACACCCAAAGGTACACAAGCAGCACGAGGAACCAGTGTGCGGCCGAGTACGCTACCGCCTGTGCGAGCTGGCCCCAGGTCCGGAGAATCTGCGCACCTCGTACGAAGCCCATCAGAATTCCTGCAATCTTTCTTCGCCACCCGCGTCCCTTCAGCCATCCTTGAAGGCGCCGCTCCAGCAACGCGGTTCCGTGCAGCCGCGCGTACACCAAGAATGCGATTCCACCGATGACTACTAAAAAGAGCAAGGACCCCGTTGTCCTCGACGCTCCTACAACGTAAGGATTTGCCTTGAATAGTAACAACGCGATCGCCGCTATCGCTGCCATACTCGCGATATCGAATATTCGCTCCAACGCGTAAATCCCGAACATATCCGCTACCGGCAACTTCTCCTTTCGCGCAAGCAAGACGGGGCGAATCAGTTCCCCCAGGCGGCCCAGCAAGAACAATGCGGAGAAGCCGGCGAGCGTTATTTTGTAAATCACCCAAAAATGCGAGGGGCCAAGGTTGGCTTGAAACACTTTCCATCGCAGAGCGCGTAGCGCGTAGCAGGCGTAGATAGCAATCAGGGATGCAAAGAGCAAAAGCGGATTCGCGCCGCGCACCGTATGTAGCAGCTTTCCCCAACTGAAATCCTCGTGGTGGATGAAACCACCCGATAGGTAAGCAACAAAACCCAACAACAGGAGTCCGATCAGGACGACAAGAAGCTTCCTCGACGATGTTTGCATGCGCAGGTCAGCCTAGCGGGAGTGCTCACTCGCGTCAAGCCGCGCGAACGGTTCTCAGAAGACCTGGAGCAAGGCGGCAATGCGATTTCGCACCTGCTCAAGAACAGCTTGTGAAATTCTCCCGGCTCTCTGCGCTCGCCTTTGCCGCCAGTCAAGATTTTTCAAATGGTCGGAGAGAATCACACCTTTAATCTCCATCCCCGGCGGGACGGCCACTTCGAAGGGATAGCCCTTCACATGGCTGGTAACCGGACATACAACCGCCAGGCTCGTCTTCTCGTTGTAGCCCCGCGGGGAAAGGACCACGGCGGGCCTGCGACTCGCCTCCTCCCTGCCGGCCTGGGGAGTGAAATCAAACCAGATCAAATCGCCCGCATCAGGCACGTATTCACGAGCTACCAAAGTTCCTTGCCTTCCGGGCCGCCCCAATCCGTTTCCGAGTGGAGATTTGCAAGCGTGATTCCTTGAAGGAGGTGCCTGAGGCTTGGCTTTCCGTTCTTCTTACGAATCCTGACCGTGCCGGAACTTTCGACGGCCAACTCCAAATGATCTCCCAGCCGGAGCTCCGCAGCCTCCGCCACGGACTTGGGAATCCGAACCGCCATGCTGTTCCCCCATTTGGCAAGCCGTGTTTTCACCGCGAGTCACCTTGTAGATACATAGTATATACGCCTCGGCATGATCTGTCATTCTCAGCGCGCAGCGATGTGGATCTGGACGGCAGGCCTGAAATCCGCATGGCTTCGCGCCGATCCGCTAACTTGTGGTCGACGCGCTTGTGTCTTGGCAGGCGGGTGAGTAAGATGCGCTTCAGAACGGACGATGGTTAGCCCCAGGCATGAAGGGGAACATTTCGAGAGCAGTTTACGTTCCATAGTTGACAGGCCGAGTTGGACTGCCAGTCGGCCCTTGAAAAAGTGACCGACTCGCAGACACGCCTTGCACCGTAGCAGGTTTTGAGGCTGATGAAACGTTGGAGCAGGATGCCCAACTGGTCCAGCAATGCCTCCAGGGCGACGGGTCGGCCTGGGAGGAACTTGTGCGCCGCCACACGCGCCGCATCTTTAACATTTGCTACAGGTTTACCGGCAACCGCACAGAAGCCGAAGACCTGTCGCAAGATGTTTTCTTGCGCGTTTACCGCACACTGGGGAGTTATCGTTCCGCCCATGGCGGTTTCGCGACATGGATGACCAGCGTGACGCGCAACCTGCTCATTGACCATTATCGTAGGACCAAGAGGGACCGCGTCACCGATTCCCTGGACGACGCCATGCCGGTCGTAGAAAACAAGGAATCCGTGGGCCGCCGCCCTGATGAGCAGGCGCTCCTCGGCGAGCTGAGCGGCCAGGTGCAGTCGGCGCTAACACGTCTTTCGCCTGAACTGCGCGAAGCGGTGATTTTGCGCGACCTGCAACAATTGGAGTACGTAGAGATTCAAAGAGTTTTAGCGGTGCCGGAAGGCACGGTGAAATCGAGAATCAATCGCGGACGCATCGAACTGGCCCGCATCCTGCAACAGATGGGAGTGCGGCCTGCATGAACGAGATTGGAAATGCGAAGCGAACGCGGGGCATGCCATGACCTGGACTTGCGATCAAACCGAAGCGCGCCTGAGCGATTACCTCGACGGGCTTCTTCTCCCGGCCGAGCAAGCCGCTTTCGATCTTCACGTGAACACTTGCGAACGATGCACTCCGCTGGTTGCCGACGTTTCGCATGTGCTTGGCGCTCTGCACAAGCTCGAACAGGTTGAACCGCCCGCGCGCCTTGCCAACTCGATTTTGACCGCCACACTTGGCCCGCAGAGCTGGCGCAACGCGAAGAGATGGTTGCGCGGCCTGCAGTCGCCGCGTTTTGTGTACAGCGCCGTTTCTGTGGCAGCGACCTTCATCGTGATTCTCACCGCCTCAGGCTTTTCGTGGCGCAAGCCGAAGCTGGCGGATCTTGCCCCGGCGACCATCTACCACTACGCCGACCGCCAGGCCCACCGTGTTTACGCGCGCAGCACCAAGTTCGTCAGCGATTTGCGCGTCGTTTACGAAATTCAGTCGCGGATGAACGAAAACGAGCAGAATCCTACAAGCAGGGAGGAATCGGTTCCGCAGACCTTTCCCAGGAAGGACCCGGGCCAGACCGACAACTCCAATCCGTCCGCGCCGCGGCAGCAGACCCGCGCCAACGAGATTGGCAGGAATCTTCAGCTTCTGGCCGCGCATTTCCCCGTTCCGAGTCATTCGATGGGCGAGAGGAGAAGGCCATGAAGTGTGCCGTCCATTCTGAGGCGGACGCTGTCGGGTACTGCCGCAATTGCGGAAAGGCCATGTGTTCGGCGTGCGTGCGTCCCGTGCGGGACGTGCTGTATTGCGAAGACTGCCTGGCAATGATCGTGGGCATTCCCGGAGCGGTACCCGCCGGCGCACCGAACCCCGCCGCCTCCGCGCCTGGCGTTCTGCCCCCGGCGTCAGTTCCGAGCCGTTCCGCCAGCAGCCCCGGCATTGCCTTCGTCCTTGGTTTCTTTCCCGGGCTGGGCGCCGTCTACAACGGCGAGTACAACAAAGCGCTGATCCACATTGTTGTCTTCGCAGCCATGATCGTGGGTCTCAGCAGCGATATCGGTGACGCGGCTAACACTGTCCTGGGTCTGCTCCTCGCAGGTTTCATCTTCTACATGGCCTTTGACGCCATGCGCACCGCCAGAGCCAAGAATCTCGGCGAAACGCCGGCCGATCCTCTCGAGTCCTGGAGCAAAGATCGCCCGATCGGCCCTATCATCCTAATCGCGTTGGGCCTGCTTTTTCTTCTCAACAATTTCAACTGGTTTCCGTTTTACCGGCTGGGGCGCTTGTGGCCGCTGATCTTGATCGGCGTCGGTGTCCTGATGTTTCGCAACCGGCTGGGCAGCCGCCCGTAGGCAGTGGTACTTTGGAGGATGAACATCCATGAGTGACCGAATCCGATGCACGTGCCGCCGCTGCACGATTCGCAGCCTCATGGGCCCGGCGGTCGTCATCACCATCGGCTTGCTCTTCCTTCTTGATCAACTGCGCGGCGGCGACTTTTCGTTTCGCAACACGTATCCGATCACTCTCATCGTCATCGGCGCCGTGAGCCTGGCTTCCGCGCTCGCATCCGCGGAAGGGCACAATTCCGGATCCGTTCCGCCGAATGCACCTGGCTCAACGCCAACGGCGCCGCCGAACCAGCTCCCTGGTCAGGGACAGAGGCAATAAAACCTCATGGCGAATCCCCGTCCGCGCGGCAGTTCGCTCTTTTCCGGCCTCCTTCTGATGTTCGTGGGCGTGCTGCTGCTCCTTCACAATTACCGCGGCTTCAGCATCGGCCATGTGCTCGGCCACTGGTGGACGCTCATCCTGATTTTTTGGGGCGCCATCAAACTTTATGAGCGCACAGCGGCCAACCGCTCTGGCGAACCGGGAGGTGCGCGCATCAGTTCAGGCGAGATTTTTCTTTTTCTTGGACTTCTCTCGCTCCTCGGCCTTGTGGTCGCCATTGACTACGGCCGACAGCATCTGCCGGGAGATATCCCGGAAATTGGCATTGGCGACAAATTCGGCTTCGACTTGAACGTCCCAACCAAGGCTGTTCCCGCCGACGCCCGCATCACGATTCGAAACGGTCGAGGCGACATCAGCGTGCGATCCTCGACCGAGCCGCAAATTCGAATCGCGGGCAAGAAGAATGCCAAGGCCTGGAGCGAGAGTGACGCTCAACGCGTCGCCGATCGCGCCTCCGTCGAAATCGTGCAAAATGGCGACGGCTACGAGGTTCATCCAACGGGAATTCGTCCCGGGGATTCGCGCGTGAGCCTGGATCTGGACGTGGCGATTCCGAAGAAGGCCGCACTCACCATCCGCAACGAAAGAGGAGACATCACCGTCGCCGACATGGCCAAGCCCGTCAACATAAGCAGCGGGATCGGCGACATTGAAGTTCGCGGCACCGCGGGAGACGTCACCATCGACACGCGCAAAGGCGACATCAAAGTTTCGGACACCCACGGCAACGTCAAGCTTTCCGGCCACGGCGGAGAAGTGAACATTTCCGGCGCCAGCGGCGGGCTTACGATCGACGGTGAATTCTACGGACCGATCCGCGCCGATAAAATCGCCAAAGGCGTCCGCTTCATCTCGCAGCGAACGGACCTGACGCTCACTCAGCTTACCGGCCACATGGAAGCCGGCTCCGGCAATCTCGAAATCGCTGATGCGCCTGGAAATCTTTCTCTGCGCACCAATTCTTATGACGTCACCATCGAAAATGCGGGCGGCAAAGTGAAAGTCGACAACCGCAACGGCAGCGTCGACGTGCGCTTCTCCGCTCCGCCCAAAGAAGACATCGAGCTGAATAACTCTTCCGCAGGCATCACCCTCAGCCTGCCCGAATCCTCGAGCTTCGAAATCCTCGCCGATTGCCACTCCTGCGACATTGATTCTGAATTCTCTGCGGACTCACTGAAGAGGACTTCGACGGAATCCGGCAATTCCCACTTGGAGGGAAAATATGGGAGCGGCCGGGGGCCCAAAATCACCTTGAAAACCAGCTACGGCTCGATCTCCTTGCGCAGAACCAGCTCCGACATCCCGACCCCGCCGCCACCGCCGCCTCGCGTGAAAGCGCCGCCAGCTCACCCAAAATCCGAAAACCAATAGCCCATTCTTGGCCGGCAGGTCGCGGAACCGCAACTTTGGCAGACAACAACCACAAGCACGAGGCTTCCGCTATCTTTCAGCTAAGCGATTCAGCTCTTGGAAAAAAGCAGGAAACGATACGCCAGCGCAATCCGCATCGCGGATCACCGTCGGCCCTTCCGCTGCGAGGCCCGCCACCGCGAATGCCATGGCAATCCGGTGATCCCCGTGGGGCTCGATCTCCGCCCCGCGCAATTTTCCTTTAGCACGTCCTTCCACCTTCAATCCGTCCGGCCGCTCTTCCACCGTCGCGCCCATTCGCCGCAAGTTCTCCGCGAGCGCGGCGATCCGGTCGCTCTCTTTGAAGCGCAGCTCGGCGGCATCGCGAATCTCAATTCCTTCTTCCGTGTACGGCCCCAGCGCCGCGAGCATCGGCAATTCATCAATCAACAGCGGAATCTGTTCGCCTGCGATCAGGCCGCCCTTCAGGGAAGCTCCCTTCGCGGACAAATCCCCGACGATCTCGCCGTGCGCGCTTTTCAGTTCCAGCATCTGAATCGACGCGCCCATGGACGCAAGCAGATCGAGAATCGCCGTGCGCGTCGGATTCAGTCCCACATTGTGAATCAGCACATTCGAATCCGGTAACAAGGAAGCCGCGGCGATAAAAAAAACGGCGGAAGACAAATCTCCCGGCACATCGAGCGATTTTGCGATGAGCTTCCCGCTCCCATTTCCTCCGCTGAGTCCGCGAATGCGGATCGTGCGCCCGCGCTTTTCGATGACCGCGCCAAACTCTTCCAGCGCCAGTTCCGTGTGATCCCGTGTCCGGCCCGGCTCCGTCACGCTCGTCTCACCCTCAGCGAACAGCCCTGCAAGCAAAACAGCGGACTTCACCTGCGCGCTTGCCACCGGCATTTGGTAATCAATCGCCTTGAGTTTTGACCCGCGAATTTCCAGCGGCGCAAAATTATCCTCGCGCCCGCGAATGTCAGCGCCCATTTCCCGCAATGGCCCGATGACTCGCTTCATCGGCCGTTTCCGCAGAGAGTCGTCGCCCGTCAGCTTCGAGGTGAATTCCTGCCCGGCCAGAATTCCCGCCAGCAGCCGCATCGTGGTCCCGGAATTGCCGGCATCCAGCGCCCGCCAACTGCTCTTCAAGCCGCGCGGTCCACGTCCGGTAATTCGAACGATATCCCTGTCGATTTTCACTTCCGCGCCCAGCGCGCTCATGCACCCCAGAGTGCTGTGGCAATCGGCCGCCGCGGAAAAATGCCGCAGTTCGCTCGTGCCTTCGGCCAGCGCTGCCAGCATTGCGTAGCGATGCGAAATGGATTTGTCTCCCGGCAGCGCTACTCCGCCGGTCAAGTACTTTGCAGGGTGAATGGTTTCGCGGCCTACGCAGTCTGGCTGCAAATTCCTGGTCTTTTCCGTTACTTCCTTCACTTCCTCTGCGTCCTCAACTTCATTCCCCTGTCTAAGCGGCCAGTTTTTGACGGCGCACTTCCTGTACCACGCCCTGAAATCACGCGGCCTCCCGATACGTACTATTAGCTGAGGAGAATTGTCATGCCAGCCCGCAGCGCTTACCTTCATCTCGCCGCCAAATCCGGAATTGTCTTTGCCGCGCTCTTTCTCGTCAGCGTTTTGCTTGCCGCCATGCCCGGCCACCGCACGCCCGCCGTGCAAACACAAGAATCGCAGCAACCCTCCGCCTCCCAATCTCAGGACTCACAGCAGGGGATGGACCACAGCAGCATGCCCGGGATGGAAATGGATGACGCCAAGGCGAATGAAGCCCGCGCCGTCCACGACATGACGAGGGGGCACATGGACACGCACAACCTGCACCTGCACATGACGGCGATGCGCCCGCAAACGCCGGAGGATCTTGCGCGCGCCAGCGAAACCGCCGCCCAGCTCCGCTCCGGCATCGAAAAATACAAGGACT
>QHYF01000043.1 GCA_003224075.1 Acidobacteriota bacterium | reverse complement strand
GTTTGATCGGATTGGTGAACTCATCGCTGATTAGTACTCCATCTTCCATGTGCTCGTCCGTAGCAACAGTGTGGATATGATCCGGCACGCCCGGAACCGCCCGCGGTGAGATGCCACTGTCGGTGATCTTGTAGCGCTTGTATCCACCGTTCGTGTTCTCCTCGGAGGAAGTGCCGTTAGCGGTGATCAGCTCGCCTCGATCAACCGGCGGGCTAAAATCCAGATCTTTCGGATCGACGCTGAGCCTGCCTTCCGACAGCAGCAAATCGCAAAGCACGAGACCCGGGCACTGGAAGCGGTCGGCGATGTTGAAGATTTCGGGAATGAGCTTGAAGCAATCGCCGATGTCCAGCGGAGCCGCGATCACTCGCGGATAATCGCCAAAGGCAGCGCCGAGCATCTGCCACAGGTCACCCTGCTCGGTCTTGGTGGGAACGCCCGTGGACGGACCGGCTCGCTGGCAGTTGATTACCACCACGGGGGTTTCGATCATGGCGGACATGCCCAGGCCCTCGCTCATCAGCGCGAAGCCGCCGCCCGAGGTCGCGCACATCGCCCGCACGCCCGCATGAGCCGCGCCGATGGCCATATTGATCACTCCGATTTCGTCTTCCACCTGCCGAACCATGATCCCGGCTTTGCGCGCATGTGCCGCCATCCAGTGCAGCACGCCTGTCGAAGGACTCATGGGGTAGGCACAATAGAATTTCACGCCCGCCGCCGCGCCGCCCATGGCCATGGCGGTATTCCCGCTCAGCACGGCGTAGCGCTTTTCCCTTTTGGGTAACGGATTCGCGAAGGCCTGGAAGTGCGCCGCGGCGTAATCGTAGCCCGCTCGCGCCACGCCAACGTTTTCCGCCACCACGGCCTCGCCTTTTTTCTTGAACTGCTCCCGCAGGGCTTCCTCTAAGGCTGGGAATCCAATACCCATCATGTGCAGGCCTGCACCGAGCGCCAGCGTGTTCTGCGCAACTTTGTTTCTCGTGATGTCCGCCAGCTCGGAAACCGGAAGCGGGCAAAGCTGCACGCCGCTGGCGGCAGTGCCCGGCTTAATCGTGTCCGCGTTATAAATACACGCGGCGCCCGCAGTGAGCAACTGCAGGTGGCGATCCATGGTGTCCTGGTTCAGGGGAATGAGCAGGTCCATGCGGTCGCCCATGTTGGTGACCTTTTCGGGGCCCGTTCGAATCGTCAGGAGAGTGTGGCCGCCGCGGATGATGGACTGATAGGCGTTGTAGGCGTTTAGATTGAGGCCGCGCCGGCTAAAGATTTTCGCGAAGATGTCACCTGGAGTCGCAACGCCCTGCCCGGCCGCGCCCCCGATCCCAATAGCAAAGGTCTGCTTCATCACACCCTCACTGAACTGAGTGCCGGCCGATCCCTGACGCCCCAGCGCTTCGGCCGGGCCCAAATGAATGTTCGCATCCCGGTGCGGGAGACTCCCCGCCCGAATATCTAGTTCGCTATTCCGGGTAGCCGGAGTATACACCAGCTTTCGCAAGTTGGTAATGGTGGCGCACGTCTCATTTTGATGGAAGAATAGCGCGGCGACTGCTTCGCAGTCGCCTAAGATTTCATAGTTTAAGCTCACGATTCGAATGACGGCGCGAAGCCCCGCCGTCTAGGGGATAACACTTTGCCCGGTATTCCTTTGCGAAACGGTGGTCCTGCGGCGCGCATCGCGGTGATTCCCGGTGACGGCATCGGCCGAGAGGTCACGCCTCAGGCGGTGAAAGTAATTCAAGCGGCGACGGCAACGACCAAGCGGCCCATCGAATTCGTCGAGTTCGACTGGGGCGCAGACAAGTATTTGCGTGAGGGCATTTCTTTGCCCGCGGGCGCCGTGGAAATGCTCCGCGACGAATTTGACGCCGTCCTCTTCGGTGCACTGGGTGATCCCCGCGTGCCTTCGAATCAACACGCCGCCGACATTTTGCTGGGCCTGCGCTTCAAGCTCGATCTCTACGTCAACGCCCGCCCCGTGGAATTGCTCCATGATCGCCTCACGCCGCTCCGCGATCGCACCGAAAAAGACATCCGCTTGATGGTCATCCGCGAGAACACGGAAGGCCTCTACGTGGGCGTCGGAGGTTTCTTCAAGAAGGACACCGCCGACGAAATCGCGGTTCAGGAAGACGTCAACTCCCGCAAAGGCGTCGAGCGCATTATCCGCTATGCATTCGAATACGCCCGGCAAAACGGCTTGAAGCGTGTTTGCATGAGCGACAAATCCAATGCCATGACCTTTGCCCACGACCTCTGGCAGCGCGTTTTCAAGACAGTTCGTCAGGAATACGCGGACATTGATTCCCGCCACCTCTACATCGACACCCTGGCGATGGAGATTGTGCGCGATCCCCGGCAATTCGATGTCATTGTCACGTGCAATCTTTTCGGCGACATCATCAGCGACCTCGGCGCACAGCTTGCCGGCGGCCTCGGCCTTGCCCCTTCCGCGAACATTCACCCGGGGGAAACTTCGCTTTTCGAACCGGTTCACGGCTCCGCACCCAACATCGCCGGAAAGGGAATCGCGAATCCTCTGGGCTCCGTACTTGCCTCGGCGATGATGCTCGAGTACTTGGGTTGGAAGCCGGAAGCAGGCGCGCTTCGCAATGCCGTGCGCGCCGCCCTTCGTCAGAATTACGTGACCCCTGACCTCGGCGGCGACAAGCACACCGTCGAAGTTGGGGACTGGCTCGCAAAAGAGGCCGTAACTAACTTCGTCGCACAAACTTAAAGCATTACTTTAATTCTTTCGAAAGACCGACTGGCACTCCTACCTGCGCTTTACCAATTGTGTGAGCAGCATTCCCAGCAGAAACCCGCCAATGTGCGCCCACCAAGCCACTCCCCCCGAAGCGCTCGCCCCCAGCGCGCTGATCCCCGCTAGAAACTGCAAAAGAAACCAATATCCCAGAATGATGACCGTGGGGATGGGAACCAGAAAGATGAAGACCAGCGTCAGGACACGCGCCCGCGGATACAGCAGCATGTACGCTCCCATGACGCCGGAGATCGCACCGCTGGCGCCAAGCGCCGGAACCGTCGAGCTCAGATTGAAGAGAACATGGAGCAAGCCCGCACCGAGCCCACAGACCAGGTAAAACAGCAGATACGGAAGATGGCCGAAAAAATCCTCGATATTGTCTCCGAAGATCCAGAGGAACAGCATATTGCCCCCGATGTGCGCCAGCCCGGAATGAAGAAACATACTTGTGAGAAACGGAACAAACGCCACCTCGAAACCCGCGTTCCCGGCGAAGAACGCCGGGATGCGCGCCGGAACCATTGAGTTTGCCAACACGAAGACTTTGAACTGATGCGGAGCCAGTGTGAACTGGTAAAGAAAAACCACTACATTGACCAGGATCAAGCTGATGTTGACGACGGGGTAGCTGCGGGAAGGATTGATGTCCTTGAGCGGGATAAACATGTGAAAAGGTCTGCAGCAGAGTAGCGAAACGCGCAGGAAATGAAAAGAGCAAGGAAAGACTGGGGACTGTGTCCGATAATGTCAATCCGTAAAATTCGCTGGTTAACAGAATGAATTCGCGCGAAGAACCGCAACGATTTACTGTCTTTTTCGCGTTTGCTGATGGAAACGGCATGAATCGAAGAAGGGGATTTCGTTTTCCTGCGCGCTGCCCGATGCCGATTGACGCGAAATTTTCCACGGAAAGATTGCGCCGCGAGTGTGCGTATGGTAATTACACTAGTTCTGCGTGTGCGTGCGTTTCGAACGGAGTGCCGCAGTTGGTTCGACGCAGCGTCGGCGCGCCGACAGCTCATGCCTGCCCGGGAGACGGAAGCCATCATCCTGAAGACATTCCCACTGGGCGAGGCGGACCGCCTGGTGAGTTTTCTCGGCCGCTCCTCCGGGCGGGTCCGCGGCGTCGCCTCCGGGGCCCGGCGCTTGAAGAACCGCTACGGCTCGACGCTTGAGATTCTTTCCCACGTGCAAATCTGGTATGTGGAGAAGGAAACCCGCGAACTCGTTCGCATCCAGCAGGCCGAGTTGCTCGAGTCTTTTCACAAGGCTCAGAGCGATTATGGGCTGAGCACGGGACTCGCGGTGATCAGCGAGGTCTCGGAACTCGTTCTGCCGGAACACGAAGTCTCCGAAGCGATGTTCCGGCTAGTTCTGCTGGCTGTGCGGGAGATCGAGCGGACGGGCGACTGGACCTTGCCACTAAGCTACTTCGCCTTCTGGACGGTGCGGCTCGGCGGCTGGCTGCCGCGATTCGATCGCTGCTCTCAGTGTGGAACGCCCTTTGGCGGGAAGCCAGCTTTTTACGATGCCCGGCACTCCGGCCTCTTTTGCGAGAAGTGCCGGCGCTCTGGAATGAAGTCTCTGCAGCTCGGGGCGCGGAACCTAGCGGAACGCTTTACCGGCGAGCGCTTCGACCGCATCGCGCTCGAAAAGCCGATGCAGGAGAGCGCCAGGGAACTGCGCGAAGCTTCCTTGGCCTGGATTGAACATCACACCGAGCGCCGACTTGCGAGCCGCGAACTTTTGGAGACAGCTTGAGAGTTAAAGTAAAACTTGAGAAAAAAACGAAAGGCTTAACCTTCCAGGATTTATTTTTGAAACTCTCCCAGTTCTGGGTGAAACAAGGTTGCGTGCTTCAGCAGCCCTACGACGTCGAAGTCGGTGCAGGCACCATGCATCCGGAAACTTTTCTCCGTGTCCTCGGCCCCAGTCCCTATCGGGTCGGATACGTTCAGCCGAGTCGTCGGCCCGCCGACGGACGCTATGGTGAAAACCCCAACCGCCTTTACAAGCACTACCAGTTTCAGGTGATTCTCAAGCCCTCACCTGCCAACGTCCAGGACATCTACCTCAAGAGCCTGACTGCACTCGGCATCAGACTCAAGGAGCACGACATTCGCTTCGAAGAGGACAATTGGGAGTCGCCCACCCTCGGTGCCTGGGGCATCGGCTGGCAGGTTCTCCTCGACGGACTGGAGATCACCCAGTTCACTTACTTCCAGCAGAGCGGCGGGATTGATCTCGATCCCATCTCTGTCGAACTGACCTACGGCCTCGAGCGCATTTGCGCTTTCCTTCAGGGCGTTGAGAGTGTTTACGATTTCCGCTGGTCTGCGGACAAGACCTACGGCGACATTCGCCTCCTGGAAGAGCAACAGCTCTCCGAATACAGTTTTGATCGCAGCGATGCCGGCGCCATCCGCTCTGAATTCGAATTGCACGAGAAGCAGGCCAAGGAACTCGTGGATGGCTTCAAAGGGGCGGCAGGGAAGGACCGCGTTCGCTATCCCTTGCTTGCAGCTTACGACCATTGCCTCAAGTGCTCACACCTCTTTAATCTCATGGACGCACGCGGCGTGATCTCCACGACCGAGCGTGCCGCTCTCATGGCGCGCGTGCGCACGCTTGCGTGCCGCACCGCCGCAGCGTATCTGGAACAGATCGGCGGCTCAGCCTCTCGGCGCGAGGTGCGTGCATGAAACCTGCTGCCAATAGCACAATGGAAAGGCGCATCGAGCTTCTCTTCGAAATCGGATGTGAGGAAATTCCCGCCGGCATGCTCCCGAAGGCCGAAGAAGATCTCCGTGCCAACATCGAGAAACTCCTTTCCGCGGAAAATCTCTCCGAGGGCATCACGGTGGAAACCTTCGGAGCGCCCCGGCGTCTGACCGCCTGGGTCCAGGGACTCCCCGTGAAACAGCCTGACGTCCAGACGGAAGTCACCGGCCCCCCGAAGTCCGTGGCCTACGATTCCGTCGGCGCGCCGACACGCGCCGCACTGAGTTTCGCCGAGAAGCAGCGTGTCCACGTCAACGAGCTCTTTCTGATCCAGACCCCGAAGGGCGAGTACCTCGCCGCCAAGCAAACCAAGTTCGGCCGGACCGCGGAACAAATCCTCACGACCATCCTCCCCCGCGCCGTCCACGACATCACCTGGCCACGCTCGATGACGTGGACTGGCCTCGACGCCGCCCGCTTCATTCGCCCCATTCGATGGATCGTCGCGGTGCTCGACCGCAAGCCCCTGAAACTCTCGGTCGCCGGCATCACCGCCAGAAACATCACCCGCGGCCACCGCTTCCTCGGTTCGAACGCCATCCGTGTCAGCAGTTTCGCCGATTACGAGAAGAAGCTGTATTCGAACGGCGTCATCATCCGTCCGGCCCGCCGCCAGGAAAAAATCGCCAAGGAACTGGAGGCCCATGCCAAACGCGGCAACTATCGCATCCACGAAGACGCCGAGCTACGAAAACTGGTGACCTACCTCAACGAATACCCGAGCGTTATTCAGGGCGCCTTCGATCCAGCGTTCTTGAGCCTGCCCGACGAAATTCTCATCACCGTCATGCGCGACCACCAGAAATACTTCGCCGTGGAAAAGAAAAGCGGCGAGCTTGCGCCGCACTTCCTGGCCGTGATCAATGCAGACAAGGACCCCAAGGGACTGATCCGTGCGGGGCACGAGCGCGTGCTCCGCGCGCGTTTTGCCGACGCGCAATTCTTCTGGCAGTCTGACCAGAAATGTCGGCTCGCCGACTATCTCCCGAAACTCGAGCGCGTTACGTACGAATCCCGCCTGGGCAGCTACCGCGACAAGGTCGAGCGCGTCCGCGCCACCGCATGCTGGCTCACCGAGCAGTGGTTCAACCTCGGTATGGCCCAGGCGCACGTCGCGGAAGCTGACCGCGCCGCCGAGCTCGCCAAGTGCGACCTCGCCACCGAAATGGTGCGCGAATTCACGGAGCTGCAGGGAATCGTCGGCGGCCTTTACGCCCGCGCTCAGGGCGAACCGGACGAAGTGGCCGACGCCGTTTACGATCACTACCGTCCAGCAGGTCTAGACGAGCCAATCCCGCGCAATCTGACCGGTTGCGCCGTCGCGCTCGCGGACAAGCTCGATTCCGTTGTTGGCTGCTTTGCTGTGGGCGTTATTCCGACCGGCTCCAGCGACCCCTACGCCTTGCGCCGCGCTGCGCTCGGCATTGTCAAAATCATCTTGGAGAAAAAGCTCCCCGTCTCGCTTTCCTTGGCTATCGGCGCGGCCGCAAAGGCGCTTCTCACGCACAAACCAAAGCGCGGCGTAACGCCGGACCAGGAAGCCCAGATCCTTGACTTCATCCTCGACCGCGCAAAGTTCGTCTTCCGCGAACGCGAAGGCTTTGGCTACGACGAAGTGAGCGCTGTTTTTCGCGCCAGCGTGGACGACTTGGTGGATTCCCAAAAGCGACTGGTAGCTCTCAAGGCCATCCGCAAGACAAAAAACTTCGAACCCCTGGCCGTTTCTTTCAAGCGCATTCGAAAGATTCTGGAGAAGGCCAACGTCACTCTCGGCGACGGGCACCACGTGAACCCGGAGCTCTTCGAGCATGCGGCCGAGCGCGAACTTTATTCCGCGGTTCGTGCCGCAGCATCGAAAGTGCAATCGCAGAAGCGCGCGGGGAAGTACCAGGAAGCCCTGGAGGTCATCGCCGGCCTTCGCAAGGCGGTCGACCACTTCTTCGACGGCGTCATGGTGATGGCTGATAACGAGGCGGTTCGCAACAATCGTTTGACCTTGCTCGCGGAATTGCTTCGCGAGTTCACCACCGTCGCCGATTTTTCGGAACTCGGCGGTGAGGAGCGGCGATAGCAACTTCAAGTATTACTTGAAGTATTGCCCGGGTCGGCGTGCCGACAATTTTTCTCGCCGCCACTGCAGTGCGGCGGCAGCAAATGATTCACGATTCCAATTAGGGCAAGCGAGGCTTACAGTGAAAAAATGGGTGTATTTCTTCGGGGCTGGCAAGGCAGAAGGTGACGGAACCTGGCGAGATCTCCTCGGCGGGAAGGGCGCCGGGCTCGCCGAGATGACCAAGATCGGCTTACCGGTCCCGGCGGGCTTCACGATCTCCACAGAAGCCTGCGATTAC
>QHYF01000451.1:1319-2824 GCA_003224075.1 Acidobacteriota bacterium | reverse complement strand
CTGTCCGCATCGGGCTCTCCCGCGCCGCCGACCAGCTTCTTCGCTTCTATGAGCGCGGCAATCCCTTCGTCAGCGGCCCGAAGCGTCTCCTTCGCCCGGCGTTGGCGCGCCAAGAAGCTGCGGCTGAAAAAGAGTAAGTACCCCAAACGCCTTCCGCGCCCCTGCCGCAAGCGCCTCCATAACCGATAAGCATCACACTCGCCCTTCCTCCTCATTTCGTGCCAGAATGAGGGCGACGAGCGCCCGGCCCCAGGCGCCTGCGAATCAGAACTCTCGTCACTCCAGCCCTGTCTCAGACGGCGCCATGCTCTTTCGCCGGTCGTACACCGCGCAAATGGGAGTGTCTCCATTCGCGGCGAGCAGGAATTCGCGGTTGGAGGTGCAATATGACCGATGCCTGGAAGCAATGCGAAGGTCAGGTCATTGACAACAATTTCCCGCTTCAGCAGTACTTGGGCGGCACGGATTATTCGGCCGTCTTCCTCACCCAACTCGCCGATCCACCCGCTCAAAAAGCCGCCATCAAGTTCATCCCCGCGAGTACTTCCGCCGATCTTCAGCTTTCCCTCTGGCGCCGTGCTGCGCAATTCACTCATCCCAATTTGCTTCGCTTGTTCGGCGCGGGCCGCTGCCGCCTCGGAAACATGGATCTTCTCTATGTCGTGATGGAATATGCCGAGGAAGATCTTTCGCAGATTCTCCCCCAGCGTCCTCTCTCGACATCCGAAGCTCGCGAAATGCTCGAACCCGTGCTCGATGCGCTCGTTTATCTCCACGACAAAGGCCTCGTTCATTCGCACATCAAACCCTCAAACGTTCTCGCCGCTGCCGACCGGCTCAAGCTCTCCAGCGACACTCTTTTCCCCGCAGGCGAGTCCCGTAGACCATCGCGCAGGTCCGACGCCTATGACGCCCCGGAAGTTGCGAACTCCACGCTCTCCGTTGGCGCAGATGTCTGGTCCCTGGGCGTGACCCTCGTTGAGGCCCTCACGCAGCAACTGCCGGTTTTGCCGTTGGACAATCAAGCGAATCCGATCTTTCCCGACACTCTTCCCCAACCCTTCCTTGACATCGTGCGCCACGCACTCCGCCGTGACCCCAAGCGCCGCTGTACCATTGCCGAGATCGCTGCGTGCCTCAATCCCGTCGCGGTCGCCGCAGCCGCAGCGCAATCCGTTTCTCCGTTGACGGCGCCGCCCCCACCGGTTCCGGCGGTCCCAGCGGCGAGGCTGCAGATTCCAAAGCCGGTGCCGCCACGGCCGATACTGCCGCCGCTTCCTCCTGAAATCGCGAGCCCGCCAAGGCAAACCCTCGTTCTCCCCAACTACGTTGTGCCTCTGGCTGCCGCAATCCTCGTCGTCGTCGCAATCATCGCGCTCCCGAGAATTCTCAGCCGTCGCCCCGAATCTTCTTCATCCACGACATCGGCATCCGCGCAGCCCGCTTCTCAGCCGAAACCAGCCGAAAAGGCTGCGCGTCGCGAAACGCCGCCTCCAAAACCCTCA
>QHYF01000451.1:0-1171 GCA_003224075.1 Acidobacteriota bacterium | reverse complement strand
CCTGCACGCGGCGAAGTCCTCGACCAAATTCTGCCGGACGTTTCCGAGAAAGCGCGGGACACCATTCACGGAACCGTGCGTGTCACCGTCCGCGTTCACGTCGATCCCGCGGGCAGCGTTTCGCAAGCAGAACCGGATGCTCCCGGCCCCAGCCCCTATTTCGCCGACCTCGCATTGAACGCCGCCCGCCGCTGGCAATTCACTTCACCGGAAATCAACGGACACAGCGTTCCCAGTGAATGGCTGATCCGCTTCGAATTCACCCCATCCGATACCAAAGCTTTCCCGACGCAGACTGCTCCTTAGTGCTTCGTGAGCAGCGTTTTTGAAAATGGGCAGGGACATTTCGCAGTTTCCGCGATAACCAGTGCTGATCACCGGAATCTGTTTTTGCATTTTTTAGTTTCCGTTTGCTTCGACGTCAAGGTGGCACCCTTTGTGTCCGTTCGCCTGATCCAGGTCGATTACTTGAGGACGCAGTTGCACGGGGCCACTCAAAACCAGCCGCGTGTTTCTGCCGGCATCGTGTTGCACTTCTAATCGCTGAGGCTCGTCCATCGCGCCGGACCCTTGCCGAGCCTAGCACCGTGCATATATCATCCCAGCCACGCCTGACGGAGAAAGAGAGCCGCAGCTGGATGCAGCTTCGGCCGTAAAATCGGACAGGACTGTCCATGAAAAGGATCGCTCTGATTTCCCTTTTTATTCTTTGCGCGACGCCATTGGCGTCGGCGCAAGAGTGGGCCAAGGCAACGTTGGAAAAATCTCCGCGGCACCGCGAGTGGGTGACGGTGAAACACGATAACCGGGCGGTGGAGACGTTCGTCGTCTACCCGGAATCGAAAAGCAAAGCGCCGGTGGTGCTGATTATTCACGAGATTTTCGGCATGACGGACTGGGTGCAGGACCTGGCGGACCAGGTGGCTGCGGCGGGCTACCTCGCGGTCGCTCCCGATCTTCTCTCGGGCATGGGCCCGAATGGCGGGCGCAGCAGCGACTTTGCGGAAGGCAAGACGATGGAAGCGGTGAGCCACCTGAATCCGGACCAGGTAACTGCCGATTTGAATGCCGCGGCGGACTACGCGCTGAAGCTGCCCGCCTCGAATGGAAAGCTTTTCGTTGGCGGCTTCTGTTGGGGCGGCGGTCAAACTTTTCGCTTTGCGACCAATCG
>QHYF01000085.1 GCA_003224075.1 Acidobacteriota bacterium | reverse complement strand
ACGTTCCAAGCCCTGGAAAAGGCGGTGTACCCGCGCCTGCTCAAGAATCGCAAATCAGACGCCCCGATTCGAATCTGGGTGCCCGGCTGTTCGACGGGCGAGGAAGTGTACTCGATCGCGATGTCGCTGCTGGATTACCTGGGGAACAGGGCGAACAGTTACCGGATTCAGATCTTCGGAACGGACATCAACGAAGAAGCTATCAAGAAAGCACGGCTCGGGAAGTACGTCCGGGACATTGCGCCGGATGTGGGGCGCGCGCGGCTCGGGCGTTACTTTGTCAAGACGGACGAAGGCTATCAGATCAGCAAAGCGGTGCGCGAGCTATGCGTGTTTGCCAAGCACGACGCGGGGAGCGACCCACCGTTTTCCCGGCTGGACCTGCTGAGCTGCAGGAATTTACTGATTTACCTGGGTCCGGCGCTGCAGCGAAGGCTTATATCGCTGTTCCACTACACGCTGAACGCCGGCGGATACCTGGTGCTGGGGACCGCGGAAACGATCAGCGATTTCAGCGAGCTGTTCGCGCCGGTCGACCGCAAGCACAAGATTTACGCGAAGAAATCGACGGTCATGAGGCCGCGCTTCGAGTTTGCCCCCGGGGCCGTGCGCGAGCCCGTGCTGCCGGAGATGCCCGCCAGAGGCCTGCCCACGAGAAGCGAGTTCGAGCAGCAAAAAGAAGCAGCCGACCTGCTGATCCTGAATCAATACGCGCCATCGGCGGTGCTGGTGAACGAGAACTTCGAGATCCTCCACTTCCGCGGTCATACGGGGCCGTACCTGGAGCCGTCGCCGGGGGTGGCCAGCCTGAACCTGCTGAAGATGGCGCGAGAAGGACTGTTGATGAGCCTCCGCTCGAGCCTGGAAATCGCGCGGAAGAAGAACGTGGTCGCGCGTAAAGAATCGGTACGAGTGGAGGCGGACGGCGCGCCCAGGTTTGTCAACCTGCACGTCGCGCCGGTGAAGGTCCCAGGCTCGAAGCAGCGGACGTTGCTGGTGGTGTTCGAGGATGTAACGCCGCCGGAACGCGCCAAGGCCGGGGCGCACGCTAGAAAGCAGGGGCCAGCGTCGGATAGCTCGGAACAGATTTCTAGTTTGAAGCACGAGCTGGCGACAGCCAAAGCCTACCTGCAGTCGGTGATCGAAGGGCAGGAGGCCAGCAACGAAGAACTTCGGTCGCTCAACGAAGAGATTCTCTCCACCAACGAGGAACTGCAGAGCACCACGGAGGAGCTGGAAACCGCCAATGAGGAACTGCAATCGGCGAACGAAGAGCTCACCACGCTCAACGAGGAACTCCAGCACAGGAACCAGGAGATTAGCCTAGCCAACAACGACATACTGAACCTGCTGAGCAGCATGAACCTAAGCATCGTCATTCTGGACCGCGATTCGCGCATCCGGCGACTGACTCCGATAGCGCAAAAACTGCTAAATCTGATTCCTGCGGATATTGGCCGTCCGCTTACGGACATCCGCCTCGGCTTGGACGTTCTCAATCTGGACCAGATGATCACCGAAGTGATGGAGACGATCCGGCCGAAGCAACTCGAGATCCAGGACCGCGAGGGCCGCTGGTATTCGCTGCAAGTTCGTCCATACATCACGGCAGAGAACAAGATAGACGGCGCGGTTGTGGTGCTGCTGGACATCCATGACCTGCGGCAACGCACGGCGGAACTGGGGCAACGCACGGCGGAACTGGGGCAGAGCAATGACCGGATGCAGGAGGAGCTGCTCTTGCGCCGACAGGCGGAAGATAAGTTCCGCATCTTGTTCGAATCCGCGCCAGAAGCGATCCTCATCGCCGATGCCAACGGAAAAATCGCGTTGGTGAACGCGAAAACGGAACAGTTGTTCGGCTATCGGCGCGAGGAACTGATAGGCAACCCCGTAGACGTTCTTGTCCCTGAACGCTTTCGCGAGCCGCACGCGTCATATCGAGCCGGATACTCAGCCGAGCCAGTGGCGCGACCCATGGGGAAGGGCCGCGAGCTTGCCGGACGGCGGAAAGACGGCAGTGAGTTTTCCGTGGAAATTAGCCTGAACCCGATTCAGACCAGAGAGGGCCTGCTGATTTCGAGCAGCATCACGGACATAAGCGAGAGACTCCGCGTGGCGCAGCAGGCGCAGCAGGGGGCCGTCCTGGAGGAGCGCAACCGGCTGGCGCGCGATGTTCATGATACGCTCGCCCAGGGATTGATCGGGATATTGCTGCAATTGGATGCGGCGGAAGACGCCATCGACAAACGCCCGGAGGAATTGCGGGAACGGCTCGCCAGCGCGAGCCGCCTGGCCCGCGCGAATCTGGAAGATGCCCGGCGCTCGGTCCTTGCGCTGCGTCCTGAGGACCAGGAACCTGCGAATCTAATTCACTCACTCGAGCATTTTGTCCAGTCCGTCCGCACAGCCAGGCGCGAGAAGATCGAGTTTTCCGTTCAAGGCACTCCGCGGCGGCTTACTTCGGAGGCGGAGGAGAATTTGCTGCGCATGGCGCAAGAAGGTCTGAATAACGCTATTAAACATTCGGGCGCAACCAAGATTCGGGTAGAACTGATCTTTGCTCCGAGCGAGGTCCGGCTCCGCGTAGTGGATAATGGAAAAGGGTTTTCACTCGAGTCCCCGGGCAACGGCGGGTTTGGGATGACCAGCCTGCGAGAACGAGCGACGCAGATTGGCGCTCAGTTGGAGATCAAGAGTTCAGCGGGAAAAGGCACCAGGATCGAAATATCCGTCTGAGTTACGTCGTAACCCGGCGTCGGAGGCTGCGAGATGAACAACAAAGGAGTGATCCGAGTCGAGGTCGCGGACGATCATCCCGTGGTTCGCGAAGGGCTGACCGCGATCATCAATCAGTGCCGGGATATGCAGGTGGTTGCCGAGGCCGCCAACGGAAGAGAGGCTATAGACCAGTTTCTCTGCCACCGCCCTGATGTCGTTCTGATGGACCTGCGCATGCCGGAAATCGATGGCGTGGCGGCCATCCAGGAAATCATGCGCACACACCCTGACGCACGCATCGCGGTTCTCACCACTTACGGTGGTGATCAAGATATCACTCGGGCCTTCGAAGCAGGCGCCAAAGGCTACTTGCTCAAGGGCAGCCCCAAGGAGATGCTGATGGAGGCGATCCGGGCGGCTTACAGAGGCGAGCTTCTTATCCCGCCGGAGATCTACGTAAGGCTCACGGAGGGTAGAAGCGGACCGCACCTGTCCGATCGCGAGATGGGCGTGTTGCGCTGTATGGTTAACGGTAAATCGAACCGGGAGATCGCAGCCGAGCTGAGAATCGCGGAAGGCACCGTCAAGGTGCATGTCCATCGCATTCTTCACAAGCTCGGTGCGAAGGGACGCGCCGAGGCCATCTCGACCACTTTGAAAAAGGGGATCGTGCATCTTCCCGAATCTACTTCAGCTCAGTAAATTGAAATTTGTCAGCTGCCTCGGAAAATGACGCCACTCCAATTCTTCTCTTACTGAGAAAGAACTAATAGTGCGGGAACAGTTATCCTGAGAGACTTGAGTCCTCGCTTTCTATCTCTTTGGATTCTCCTAAAAAACTATGCAGCGAGAAAGGTACAGAGTTGCAGCCACCATTTGGCAAAATGTCCGCAATTTGTTGCTGATTTTTCGCGGCCACCGGCGAAGAAAGGTCGAAAGAGACGTTTGGGATCCTCCGTCTTGAGTAAACTTTATAGCCTGCGTAAAAATATCTCGTATATCTTTAGGTATATGCAGTGGGAGTGTAGGTAAATCACCCCAATTTTCAGTTACTTATAGACCTCTTCCTCTTGGTATTTTTTGGCATTTCAGGAGCACGGTGTAGATACGCCAAAGCACCTCGTCCTTCTCGTCCCCGGTAACCGGAGGATGAACCCTCCGGAAAACAGGGTTTGGAGAATCCAAGCAAATCCAACCTCTGACAAGGCTGTACTTACTATTTGTGTCGAGGGACAGATGAATCCAACTATCTTGCTTGTGCTTGTGGACATTGCTTCTTCGGGACGCGAAGAGTGGAAGTCGTTCCTGCAAAATCAAAAATACGAAGTTTATACGGCGGAAGACGGCGCATCTGCGTTGCGCTGTTGCCTCCAGCTTCAGCCTGATCTGGTTTTTCTTCATGACGGTCTGCCGGACGTCGGTTGTTTCGAGCTTTGCAGCCGGCTGAAGGAGGATCCTCTCAATCAATTAACGCCGGTCGTTTTGGTGAAAGCTTCGCCGGACATGGGGGACGCCAGGCGCGGACGTGAAGTGGGCGCAGCGGATTGCTGGGGCACCCCCGCGTCGCTTTGGGATGCGCTGAGCCGCATTCAAACTCTCCTGCGCCTCAAGAATTACATCGATGAACAGGCGAAGTCCGTGGTGCTATCGCTGGCGCGGAGTATCGAAGCGAAAAATCCGTTGAGGAACGGGCACTCGGAGCGGCTCGCGGGATACGCCGAGCGGCTGGGGGAGAGTCTCGGTCTGCGAGAGGAAGACTTGCGGGAACTGCAGATAGCCAGTTGGCTTCATGATATAGGGAAAGTGGCGGTGCCAGATAGCATCCTTCTTAAACCAGGGCCCCTGAATGCGGAAGAAACGGAGATTGTGCGGCAGCATCCGGTCATTGGAGAAAAAATCTGCGCGCCGCTGAAGTCTCTTCGCCGCATCCTGCCGGTGATACGGCACCATCATGAGCGAATGGACGGAAGCGGTTATCCCGATGGGCTTCGTGGGGAGAAAATCCCTCTCAGGGCGCAAATTCTGCAGATCGCGGACATCTACGACGCGCTGGTCACCGAACGGCCCTATCGCGGAGCTCTCTCTTCCGAAGAGGCCCTGCAGATTCTTCGCAGGGAGGTCATGAACGGCTGGCTCAACGCTTCCCTGGTAAGCAAGTTCTCGAAGATTTGCCATACCAGCGACAGCTTCCTCATCAGGGGTAAATCGATGCTGGCCTCCTATTACGCTTAGAGGCCCACGACGTTTACCGGTTCCATCGGCGAATAGGAAACGGGCTCGTGCGCGGTCCTACCTTTTGCGCAACGGCCGGCCCTTCGGCCAGCGTACTACGGTCAACTAAGGTAAGATTCAATGCGGCTACCGGGTAATGGATGTACTCGTGTGTTAAGATACCGGCCGGGCACAGGGAACTCCAAACTTAGAACTTAACCTTTGCTGAAGATACTGAGTTTGAAATAAGCGTTCTCTCGGGGCCGCGGGCTCAATTTCCGGAGAACAACTTGGCAAGTGCTCCCAATCCGATGAACCGGCGCCGAAGCGAGCGCGTGATGCTGCAAGTGAAGGTCCTAGTGATCGCGGAGGATGACGCGCGCAAGCCAATGCGCGAAGAAGCCACCACGATGGTGGTGAATGCGCACGGCGGCCTGCTTAAAATGAAACTGGGGATTCACCAGGGCCAATCGTTCGTGTTGGTGAATCCGAAGACCGCGGTACAGCAAGGCTGCCGGGTGGTGCGGGTGGATGATGCGGCGCAGGATCATTTTTCAGTGGCCTTCGAGTTTAATCAGCCGAATCCCAAGTTCTGGCCCATCGTTTTCCCGCCGCCGGATTGGGATGCGCCCCCCGCTTGATTTTGCGCTTGCAAGAGAGTTAGGACGACGTTGGTTCTCCTGCTCTACGGCCGCATTACACAACTCTTTCCTGGTGCAACTCTTCAAAGAATTCGGGGTTTAACACAGGGAGGGATGGTGTCCGCTAGGGAGGACGCCCTCATGGCCCATTGGATGGAAGGCAAAACAAAGTCGCCGCTTCTGGCGGCTTTGATTCTAGGTTGCGGGATGATGCTCGCCGGATGCGACGATCACATTTCGGTGATTCGCGATCCCGACATTCCCGTGCCGAAAGGGAGCACTTGGGCTTGGCGGCCCGTTGCGGCCTCGAGAGAAGCTGACCGGCGCCCCGTAGTATCTCGCGACGTCATTTCGCGCGGCGAAACCATCGTGTGCGATCCCGGCGCCAACAATGACATTGTTCGCCAACGCATCCGGACAGCCATCGAGCAGACGCTCGCCTCCAAGGGATTGCGGGAGGTGGGCGACCCACAAGCCGCGGATTTCCTCGTGGATTATCACCTTGCCGTGCGGCGGCACGACGTCACGGTGCAACGCGTCTATCCGGGCGGGTATCCAGGACTCGTTTGTGGGCCGTACGGTTGCTGGGAAGGATGGGGCTGGGGTCCGGCAGCGGTCGGATACGAGAACATCCGCTTCCGGGAAGGGACGATTGTCTTTGACTTCGTGAAGCACTCGACAAATCGGTTGGCGTACCGCGCAATTGGGCAAAAACCGGTGCACCGCGACACGTTTAATCAGGGCGAGATTTCAGAGTTCGTCCACCACATGCTCGGGAAGTTGAAAACCAACGGGTAGCTGTCCGCCAGCTCTTCCGAAGCAGGCGCAGAGGCAGAGGGGGACAAAGAGGTTGATTTGAGCGATCTCTTTTGCGCTCCGAGCGCGCATCGTTTTCCATCTAGAATTTTCTGTCAGGTCAGATACTATTGCGCTCGATGCGAGTGCGCGCAGCCATCTCCAACAAGCTTCGCTGCTGGTCTTTTTACGTTTTCGGCTGTTATCGCGGAACGGGCGGAAGACTGAAGTACATCGCGGAAGATTGGAGCGAGGTGCGACTGGAATTGCGGCTTTCCTGGCGCACACGCAATTATGTCGGGACGATCTTTGGTGGCAGCATGTATTCCGCAGTCGATCCCATTTACATGCTGATGTTGATTCACCGGCTGGGACCGGAATACATTGTTTGGGATAAGGCGGCCACAATCCAATTCAAGAAGCCGGGCCGCACAACGCTTCGCGCACGCTTTCTCGTCACCGACGATGAGCTGGCGGCAATTCGCGCTTCACTTTCATCCCAACTCTCTGTGGACCGCACTTATACCGTCGCTCTGATGGATGGCTCAGGAACAGTTTGTGCCACCGTGGAAAAGATCATCTACATCCGGCGGCGCGTCCAGCAGGCCCGCGAGAGTTAAGGCAACAGGCCGAAAACGGCGACGCTGTTCGGTGTGCCGACGTAGACTTTTCCATTGGCAACCATGGGCGTAATGAATTTGTTGCCGCTGAAGTGGTCGCGGCTGTTGGCGGCCTGGTTAGAGTCGTAGAGCTCCTTGGTGAGATCAGTGGCGTCGAACGCAAAAAGAATGGCCCCGTTATTTTCGATGGCCCAAACGATGCCATTGGTTGTGCCGTTGGCGGAAACGCTCGGGGTCGTGCCGGGGTAACCGAAATTGTGCGTGGACTGCGATGAGGGAGTGAGCGCGACTTTTGCAGTGGTCACTGGAAATGCTTTGAGGGCGTCGCCCACCGCGCCGAAGTAAACCGTGCCATTGAAATACGCGGGCATGGAAAAGACCTGCCCGCCGAGCTGGCCGGAAATTTCCTGATAGATCTGATCGGTGCTCGCGTTGAACTTGCCCATGTTCTCGCGGTCCACGACGTAAATGAGGGCGTCCTTGCCGGCGCCGACGGAGAGGTGCTTCGTGACACCACCCGCGTCTTGAACGTCCGGCAGGAGAATCGCCCCGCCGGAGCCGAGGTCCAGGTCGGCGCTCGATTCAGCAACGGTATTGTGCGGGGTAAAATAATCCACTAGCTTGAGTCCCGCACCGGTGGAAATCTTCACAAAACAATTTCCGCAATCTGCGTTGGATGGGAACCCCTGGGCGTTCAGCGTGGTCTCAAACGTGCCGTTGCCTTCCAGGAAAAAGATATTCCCTGTTGCATCGGCGGCGGGTGCCGTGCCCGACATCCAGATGCCGCCGTCGCTTCCATTGGGCGCTGAAGGCCATGACCCACGAGGTATAAGGACGAATGTCGCAGTGAGAAGACCAAGTGGTGTAAATCGTCCCGTTAGTCTGCAGCAGGCCTGGTCTTTCTTTGTATTGCTTTGGGTCGAAGACCACGTTTCCACCGGAGCTGTTGTCGCCCGTGCCGGGATACGTTGCGGTGATGGTCTTCGGCCCGCCGAAGAGTTCCGTCCCCGTGGACAAATCGAGTGCATGGAGACGCTGGAAATAAGTTCCACTGGCGTTCTTCGACATGGCAACAACGTAGATAGCGTTGCGCGAGCGGTCGATGACAGGCGTGGCCGTGATGCCGATCTCCGGCGAGACCTGGCCGCAACTGCGATTGTCGCTGGTGGTCTCGCCAGTGCCGAGCGTCGACGTCTTCCACAAGAAAGCGGATGTCGTACCGTTGATGGAGTCCGCGTCGAAGGCGTAGACGGAACCGTGTTCCGTGGCCACGTAGAGAACATTCTTCTTCTGCCCGCCGATGGTCACCTGGGAGAGATAGAGAGGTTGGGCATCCACCTTGCCATCAACCATGAACTCGCCCTTCTTTCCAAACATGGTGGAGTTCACGTTCAACGGAGTCAGCGCCGTTTCATTCAGGTTCTGGCCGGAGCGCATGTCGTCGTAGTGATAGGTGATGACATCCACAGTCGAGGCCACCTGGCCTGCGCTGACGGTCAGCGTGGCCGGCATGCTGGTCACGCTTCCCGCGGAGTTGCTGACGGCAACACGGAATTGTTCGCCCGAGTCCGCTGTGGTGGTCACTGGAGTGGTGTAGCTCGCGGCCGTGGCTCCGGAGATGTCAGCGCCGTTTTTCTGCCATTGATAAGCGAGCGGCGCGGTGCCGGCCGCGGTGACGCTGAAGGTGGCGGTCTGGCCGGCGGTCACGGTTTGATTGACGGGCTGCGCGGTGATGTAGGGGGCGCCGGTCCCATTAACCGAACCAGGGTTGGAGTAGCCGCCACAACCGGCAACCCAGAACGGAGCAAGAAGGCATGTAAGTGGAAGTCGTAGAAAAATTCGGCGCATGAACAGTGTCCTCCACGTCGAATTCAGGGGCGCGCTCAGAGGGGGGCGAAGTTTCGGGAGCCACTATTACTTTACAGAAATCGTCCGCTACCCTTCCATAAGAAATTTATGGAGATGTTTCCAATCCGCGCTTAGGTGTGGTTCGTGCGCAGAAGTGCAGTTCTGAGCCTTGGCATTCCGGGGGTGGAGAATGCTCTCGCCTGTTGCCTTGCTTCACTGGTTTCTTCCTTCTATTCTCATGGTCCTGATGCTGGTCAAGGACCACGTTGCGCTGGTAACAGGATCGGGCCGCGGGATCGGTCGCGCTATCGCACAACTCTTCGCCAAAGAAGGCGCCGCTGTGTTTTTAACGGCGCGAACGGAAAAGGAACTCTTCTCGACAACGGCGGAAATATCCAGAAATGGCGGGCGCGCCGGATACGTCACCGCGGATCTGTCGCGGGAAGGGGATTGCACGAGCGTTGTCGCTGCCGCCGGAGAAAAGTTTGGAAAAATCGACATCCTCGTGAACAATGCGGGACATTACGGCCCAGTGGTTCCCGTGGAAGAGTATCCACTCGCGGAATTCGACAGCGTGATCGCGGTGCACCTGCGCGCCGCGTTTCTTCTCTCCAAGCTGGTGCTGCCGGAGATGTATGCCCGGGGCTCCGGAGTGATCCTCAATATGTCCAGTCTCTCTGCGAAGGCCGCCTACTCATGGGGCTCCGCCTATGCCGCGGCGACGGCGGGCATGCTGGGTCTCACCCGCGTGACCGCGGCGGAGGGCGCGCGCAAAGGCGTCCGCGTGAATGCCATCTGCCCCGGACCGGTGACCTAAACACAAATGTCCAAGGATCTCGGCAAGGTTCTCGCGAAGAAAATGGGAGTGAACCCCGAGAAGCAATTAGCGGGCTTCCTGAAAGGACTGTTGCAGGGCCGCGCGCAGACGGCGGAAGAGATTGCGCGCGCAGCCCTGTTCCTGTGCTCAGACCAGTCCAGCGCGATCACCGGGCAATCGATCAACGTGGATGGTGGCGTCGCTTTTTACTGAGAGTTTTTCTAAGCTGATGTTGGCCGGATCAGTGTATTTCGTTCTCGTGAAGTAGCCAATGAAACATCGACAATGGAGCAAGCTTCGGCTACCATCTGCATCGTGGATCCAGGGGGTGGCTCCGGAAAACGGTGTCGGGGAGTTGGTCCGCTGCTGAAGGGAGTTTGCTTTTTGCGGAAGAGTTGTCCCTGCCAGACGAAACTCTTTGAGCGCCACGGGTATCCGGAACCAGGTTTTTTTTGGGGGAGACGTGAGCCCATCGTCTCTGATTAGCGCTCCTCGCAGTTTCACAGGGGAAGACGCGCGTCGCAGCACGCGCATCGAACGCTCCGTTCCGCTCATCGTCTTCGGTCAGAACCGGATGGGCGAGCCCTTCGTCGAACGAACCGTTTCCATCAGCCTGAACGTGCATGGTTGCCGTTATCCTTCGCGGCACGATTACGGCGTGGGATCGTGGATCACCTTGCAGGTCGTGGGATTGAATGTTGAGCCGAAACTTCCTGCGGTGCGGGCCAGGGTGCGCTCGGTCCACGCCTCGCAGAGTTCGCGCGAATTACAGCAAGTCGGCGTGGAATTGGAAAGCCCACGGAATGTGTGGGGAATTGTCACGCCTCCCCAGGATTGGCTGGGCGCAGGAGCAACGGGCGTCTCGATGGCGCCATTCGTAACGGCGGTTGCGCCGGAGCAAAGTCCCGCGCAGATGGACGATAAATTCGACGATTCTCCAGTTCTCGTTGAGCCAAAGATGGCCGAGGTTACCACCTTTCCTTCTCCTTCGCCCGCTGCTTTGAAGCCGGAGGCTCCGCAAGTGGCGGAGGCCCCCAAGCCGCAGCGCGTGGTCATCACTCCCGACGGCCTCGTCGCGGCGCTCCAGGGGAAGTTGCAGCAGGCCGCGGAAAAGGCGGCGCAAGCAGCGGTTGCCAAAGAACTCGAGGAAGCCGTGCGCAATGCGCTCAACACCATTGAGGAGGCGCGCCAATCGGGCCGCCGGGAGGTTGAGGAGCTTTCCGCGAAGCAGATGGAAGTGTTGCGGCTTTCCTCGAATCAGGAATTTCCCGCGCGGCTGGATACTCAATTGACCGAGCTGGCTTCGCGCTGGAAAGAGCAGCTCGAAGTGTACCGCGGCCGGACCGAGGAAATGGCTCAGCGGCTCGAGAAGCAGGCGGCAGAACTGCGGCGCGAATTGGTGAGTTCCCAGGAATTTATGGAAAGAATGACGCGCGAGATTGAGCCGCAGATCCACGCGCGCCTCGGCCAAGCCGTGGCCCAGGCCACATTGGAATTCGAAGGCGCCACTGCCCGCGCCGCGGATCGGCGCTACGAACGGCTGCTAGA
>QHYF01000449.1 GCA_003224075.1 Acidobacteriota bacterium | reverse complement strand
GATCGAAAGCCGGGCGCCAATTGTGAAGGAGAAAAAGAGCGCCGATCGTGATGAGGATAATCGGGAGAACAAGCGAAACTCTCTTGGGATTGCCGTTCTGGGCCATGGCGAACCTCCGCTATCTTGTATTACGCACGAGAAGGAAAAAGAGTTCAGTGCAGTATCGCCATTCTGCGAGCGTAAGCGCAAGATGCAGGGGCCGGTGCGAGCGGCGACGTGATGGCGATTACAAGCGTATGTGCTAGAGTTCCGCTGAAAAGGCGAGGGACCTTGGCATGGGGGAATTTGAAAGAATCATCTGGATTGTTCTGGACAGCGTGGGAATCGGCGAACTCCCGGATGCAGCCGATTACGGCGACGCCGGAAGGAACACGCTTGGGCATATCACCGAGTCGCGGCCGGTGGACATACCAAATCTCGTGCGCCTGGGACTCGCGAATATCGCGACGCTGAGATATGTGCCCTCGGCCTCTTCGCCGCTGGGAGCATACGGGAAAGGAGCGACGCGCTCTCCAGGAAAAGATACGACGACCGGACACTGGGAAATGGCGGGAGTGTGGCTGGAGCAAGCGTTTCCTGTTTACAAGAATGGATTTCCCAAAGATTTGATCGAAGAGTTTGAAAAACTGATCGGCAGGAAAACGATTGGAAACAAACCGGCGTCGGGAACGGAAATCATCAAGGAGCTGGGCGAAGAACACGTACGAACCGGAAAACCGATCGTGTACACCTCGGGCGACAGCGTATTTCAGATTGCCGCGCACGAAGACGTTATTCCCGTCGCTGAGCTTTACCGCATGTGCGAAATCGCGCGCAAATTGCTGGACGGGCCGCATCGCGTCGGGAGAGTGATCGCGCGGCCGTTCACGGGAACGCCGGGCAACTTTGTGCGCACTTCGCGCAGGCACGACTATGCGGTGGACCCGCCGAAACCAATGCTCATGGATGTCCTGGCGGAACGCAAAGTGCGAGTGTTTGCCGCGGCGTCGAGGAATACGTCACGACGAAAAACAACGCCGACGGGATGGAAAAACTGACGGCCGCAGTGAGCGAGCGGAAGAGCGGGCTCATCTTTGCAAATTTGGTGGACTTCGACATGCTGTATGGCCACCGAAAAGACGTCGAAGGATTCGCCAAGTCGCTGGAAGAATTTGACGCCATGCTGGCGGACTTTTTGCCTCTGCTGAGTCTCTCCGACATGCTGATCATCACGGCAGACCACGGATGCGATCCCGATCCACGCTGGGAGACGACCGACCACTCGCGCGAATACGTGCCTATCGTGGTGTATTCGCCCGGAGGAGGAGCGGGCGTAAATCTGGGCGTGCGTGACACATTGGCGGATATGGGCCAGACCATTGCGGAGAATTTCGGCGGAACGATTCCGCACGGCAAGAGCTTCTTGAATGAAATCACTCGCCAGTTCGCAGAGTCCCCGCGATAAAGAAGTGACAAAAGTTGAGCGACCTCCCAACTCCGTAAACCATCGGGAGCGCAAAGAACGCGCTTTGCTCGAGGTAAACGAGTTCCGGAACTGGAAGAGGATTTCACATTTCTTCTTTAGGAATTTGGCTAGAGAGACCGAGACTACCCCCCACCCCCGGCAGTTTGTATGAATGTCAAAACAAAGGAATTACGGAATTTGCATTTCATAAGTGATTGATTCTAAAGGGCCTCGATGGTCGCATCGCTCGCGTAGACAACTAAGGATGCGGTGTGGCCGGCATCCGCGAGCGCAGCTGTGATCTCCGTTTCTTCCATCCCCAGGATGCGAAGGCGGGAACGCTGGCCAAGTACATCCGCGGGCTGATTCAGTATGGGATGGGACCGCTGGCCTGAAGATTGTTATTCGAGATAGCAAGAACTACCCATACGACCGTGGCGAGAGAAAGAGTGCGCAAGCCATTGAAAGGAAATGGTTTGGCGAATCGCCGTCGCGCCGCGGCTCCGTTCGTACTAATTATTTTAGTAGGAGTACAAAATTTTAGACGATGTTTGGTACGGACCTCGTCATTGATAGGCTCACCAAGTTGGAACGGCACTAGTCTGTTCAAGCACAATAATATACGGAGGTACGAAACGAAGCTGTGCAAAACTGCTCACAATCGATACATCCGTCGGGAAACCAATTGTATTCTGCGACTGCCCTACATCGCCTACTCGCTATGAGGATGCTTGTCGTGCAGGACAACCTGGAGAAGTGAACTGTGCACTCGCAATCCGTGCTTGTAATCGATAAAGCCCAATTTCTTGAACTTAGTCATGAAAAAGCTGACGCGTGACCGGGTTGTGCCAACCATTCCTGCCAGAGTTTCCTGGTTTATCTCCGGAACTACAGGTTCGGGTGAGCCATCCTTACCATAGTGAGCGAGCAACAAGAGAGTCCGGGCCAGCCGTTGCTCGCTGGAGTTGAAAAGTTGATCGACCAAGTCCTCCTGGGTGCGTATGTAGCGCGAGAGCGCATACGGAACGAAAAGGTCTGAAAACGTGCGCTCCTCGTGGAGCACGCGCTGCATCTCTTTCTTGTCAATTCGAAGTATAGAGCTGGGTACAATCGTCATAGCCGTCGCCAGGCAGACAGTCTGACCTATTAGGCATGCCTCGCCAAGGAATTCACCCCCGCCTAGGATTGCGATGACCGCTTCTTTGCCCTGTTTGGATTTGACCTTGAGCTTCACCCTGCCTTGCTGAATATAGAAAACACTCTCGGCGGGATCACCTTGAGAGAAGATTTTGTGGTCTTTTGGGCACTGCGTAATAGTCCTTGCCGCGCCCACGGTTGCAAGAAAGACCTGGGGATCGAAAGGAAACCCTCCCTTTTTTTTCTTAGTCGAATTCGGTAACGAACTCACCGGACTGCCCTATTGCGGCTCATCGTTTCTGATAGCAGAAAACTCCAGTTGCAGTCAA
>QHYF01000084.1 GCA_003224075.1 Acidobacteriota bacterium | reverse complement strand
TATGTGAATGGATTTGGGACGGCGCTATTGGGCCGGTGCGGGAGGTTATGAACTGGTCGAGCCGTCCTTTTTGGCCCCAAGGTGTCGAACGCCCAAAAGAAGCCGAAGCGGTGCCCGAAGGTTTAGATTGGGACCTCTGGCTCGGCCCGGCGCCGGAACGTTCTTTCAACCACGCGTACTTGCCCTTCGTTTGGCGCGGGTGGAGCGACTTCGGTTGTGGCGCTCTGGGTGATATGGGTTCGTACAGTTTCGACACAATCTTTCGTGTCTTGAAGCTGGAGGCGCCCGTGAGTGTGGAAGCGAGCTCCAGCGAGCGCTACGAGGAAACGTACCCGTTGGCCTCGGTCATCCACTACAACTTCCCGGCCCGTGGCGACATGCCACCCGTGAAATTCACCTGGTATGACGGTGGTCTAAAGCCGCCGCGTCCAGAGGAACTGGAAGAAGACCGTCCCCTGAAGGGGGAAGGCGAAGATAACGACGAAGGGCTCCTTTTCGTCGGAGATCGCGGCAAAATTCTCTGCGCATTCAATGGTGCTCGTCCAAAGCTTATTCCCGAAACCAAGATGAATAGCTACAAACAGCCGCCAAAAACACTGCCAAGATCACCTGGCAACGAACGGGAATGGCTCGACGCCTGCAAGGGGAGCAAAGTTAAGCCCGGTGGAAATTTTGAATTCTCGGGCCTCGTCACCGAGACGTTGCTCCTGGGAAATGTCGCGACTCGCTTGGGACAAAAACTTAATTGGGATCGCCCCAACCTGAAGGTCCTTAACTCGGATTCCGCACAGAAGTTCGTCCGCCCGGAGCGCCGCCGCGGGTGGGAACTCTAGCGAGTACCATGCAATATCCAGCTTTCAGCGGCTAAGGAGGTGTCAATGCCCGCGATTTCGAGAAGAGAGTTTCTTAAAAATGCGGCGACGCACGCCGCCGCGGCCGGCTTTCTTTGTGCAGGTGCACTGGAGCTTCGCGCCAATCCGCTTGGCTTGCCAATTGGATGTCAGACCTGGCCTGTGAGGGCAATGATCGCCAAGGACTTTCCGGGCACCATCAAACAGCTTGCCGCAGCCGGATTTCAAACGATTGAGCTGTGTTCGCCGGTAGGTTACGCCGATTCGGGCTTCGCCGGCCTCGCCAAATACAAAGGAGCCGAGCTCGGGAGAATTCTTGGCGATGCAGGTGTCACCTGTGTGAGTTCTCACTTCGGCATCAAGGAACTCAGGGAGAATCAGGAGGGCCGAATTGCCTGGGCGAAAGATGTCGGCCTGACGCAAATGATCGTGCCAAGCCTCGACGGACCCGGGAAACCGACTACGGATGATGTGAAGCGAGCGGCCGATGAATACAACAAAATGGGCGAACAGTCGGCCAAGGCCGGTATCCAGCAGGCCCTTCACAATGAGGACTTTGAGCTCTCGATGATTGACGGCAAGCGGACTTATGACTTATTGCTGGACAGTCTCGATCCGAAGCTGGTCAAGTTCCAGTTCCAGGTCTCCACAATCAGCCGCGGCTACGACGCCGCAGAGTATTTCACGAAGTACCCTGGCCGCTTCATTTCAATGCACGTACAAGGCTGGTCGGCGGAAGCCAAGAAAGTGATGCCGGTGGGACAGGACACTCTGGATTGGAAGAAAATCTTTACCGCGGCGAAAACGGGCGGCATAAAGAATTACTTCGTCGAAATGAACCTGGAAATGATGAAAGCCAGCGTTCCCTACCTTCACGATCTGCAGGTCTAGATGTCGCCGCTTCTCGCCTGCTCTCAGGTCCGGCCCAGCACCAGGCGGTCCACGCGTCGGCTCACGTCGCGAAGGTAGGATTCGTCGCCCCCTTTGAGCTCGGTAATGGCGCTCCCTGAGTAGCCGATTTCACGAAAGGCCTCACGCACAGCCTCCCAGTCCACGTCGCCATCACCGAGGTTCACCCACTCGTATCCATCTTGCTTGCGCTTGAAGTCCTTCAGGTGGACCTTGACGATGCTCTTCCCCAGCGTGCGAATCCAGTCCTGCGGATAGCCGCTTGGTTTCGGAGAGGTTCGGTCCAAACAATTCTGTTCCTCGTTTTGGCTTATTGCGTCATGCGATTCTGGCTGCGTCGGCATAGATTCTCACTGTCCGCACGTTTTAGGAAAGACTTTCGAGTAAGTGACTGCTAACTTGAAGAGCCCTCGCAGCTCTCGTGTTCGACTCGAAGAGCATGTAGTCCGGCTCTCCTCGGCTTCGGCGAAGACAGCGCGGGGCCGTTGATGGACAAATCTGGACAAGTTTCTGAACTTGAGGAAGCGGCAGCAGTTTCCACTATATGAGAGCCTTCCGCGCCGAAGGGTCCGATTTGCGTCGGCGGAGTGGTGAAGACACCCCGACTCATCTTTGGGCCCGAGCAGGTCTATGCGGAGCAAACCAATGGAAGGCAGGAATTTGGAGTGGTCGGGGCGAATGGATTTGAACCATCGACCTCCTGGTCCCGAACCAGGCGCGCTAGCCAGGCTGCGCTACGCCCCGACCGACACGCTTGGGTGTATGCTCCCGCCCCAAGCGCGACTATCAGATTAACACAGCTCCGAGGCTGCCGCTAGACACTCTCCTCATCCGCAGACAAGTGATAATTGTGGATTCACGTTTCCACTAAGCCAAGAATTCGGGCGGAGTGAGCTAGGCGAAGGCTTGATGCGGGCGCACGCGGTCGTCGATTCGTAGGCCGCAACTTCGATGCAAGAGGCTCCTCGAAGCTGGGGAGAAGAAACCGGGACACGATCGCTCGTGCCCCGGCTGTGCCAAGAGTCAGATTGTCAGAACGAGTACCGCGCGCCGTGACTGTTGAAGCGCTGAAAAATCGCGACGCATTTTAGCGAAAAACAACACCGCCGGGGCGTTCACGCGTCCCGGCGGCATTTCGAGCAGGTTGACGCAAATTAGAACTGGAACCGCAAACCGAATTGCATGCATCGGCCGGCAGCGCCGTCACACACGGGATAAGTGGAGTTATACCTGCCGAAGCTGGAGCTGATGTCGGGCAAAGCCGTAATGCTTCCCGTATCGAACTTCGGCGTGTTGGTCAGATTGAACACTTCCCAACTGAACTTCAGCGACTGTCTTTCGAAGAAGTGCCAAGTTTTCGTGAGGGCCACATCGGTTGTGTAAAAACCGTCTCCGCGCATTATGTTGCGGAGGCCGACTTCCCCGGGCCGGTCCCGACGGAACGCCTTGAGTGCCTGAGCGGGATTGACAAACGGACTGGGGAGGCCCTGCACGGCATTGCGGGTCGTTCCTGTTGCAGGCAAGCCAGCGAACAAGCTGGCGTTTCCTTGGAGGTTCCAATTCGTGGGCCAGCAGGAGCGGCAGTTGATGACGTTGAAAGGGAGGCCACTGGTCCAGCGCCACAGTCCTGCAAAACTCCAACCGCCAATGACATGATTAACCCAAGCTGGCTTGTTGCTGCCAAGCCAGCGCCCACGGCCGAAAGGCAGCTCATACACCCAGTTGGCATTGAACTGATGCCGGATGTCAAAAGTCGAGTTAGAGTAACTCGACCTAGGGTTCCAGGAATTCACGACGAACTCGCTGTAACCCCCAGCAAAAAATGATCCGAAGCTCCCGCCTCGTTCGACATCAGAAGTTTGATCCAAAGAATGACTCAGGGAGTAATTAAACTGGAATTGCAAACCGTGGCCCATGCGCTTTCGGGTGGTCAGTTGCAGCGCGTCGTAGTTCGAAAATCCAATTGAGCTTTCTCCTGCCAGTGCCGCAAACTGGTCCTGGAAGTAGGCATAAGGTCCGAACTTGCTGCAAGAGCCCAGGGAATCACAGAGGCCGTTCCCCTGGTCGAGAACCTGCAGGGCGGTGGTGTAGTCCGGTGCAAAACACAAGTAGGTGTCATAAACAGCCTTGGAAGCGGTGTTGTAGGCCGCCGCACCTAAACCTTGCACGTCGCAGAGCGGATTGCCAATCATTCCCGGATACATGTTTTCCCAATAAGGAATCGTGGGAATGTTAGCCACCGGGGTTCCCGCGCTGAACCCCGTGGGATCGCCTACCTCGGCCAACGCCGCTAACTTCGAAGCTGCCGCGAAATAGTCCATCTTGGAGGCAGGATCAACGAGGTTAAGGGGCATGGAGAGATCCCACTTGGTGAGTAGCCACTTGCCTTGCCGCCTGACATAGGCGGCCTCGACGGTGAGGTTGCCAGGCAATTCGCGGCCGATGGCGAAATCGATCATGTTGGCGTAAGGGGTTCGTATGGTGTCGTCTATGGCGTTGGTGATCGCGAACAGCCCCTGCTGTGGGGTGGCCGGAAAGCCGCCGGGAGGTGCGGAAAGGAGCAGGGTCACGTTAGGTGTTTGATTTGTGCATCCCGTGCTCGGCACGGGGCCTGGACCGGGCACTTGAGTGAATCCGGCCCAGCGGGGAGCGGTGCACTCGTTCACCGAGGCGTAGGGAGTCAGCAAATTTGAGGACATCCCGAACGAACCGCTGGAGTCAAACGTGGTGGCTAGGGCCTGCCCAATGCGATCATAAACTAAGGAGTACCCGCCGCGGATCACCATGCGGCCGTTCCCGGTGATGTGGCTCAAGATGCCACTGGAGAACTTGGGGGTCCAGGCAAAGGCAGCACGGGGAGCAAAATTATTGTAGTTCCAAGGATAGAAGCCTTTGCGGCCATTAGCCGGACCGGCAAGGTCGAAGCTGACGCGCGGCATCTGATTCGAAGGTATGCCGTTCAGCATTCCGCGAGCTCGAACGTCGTAGTAGGTACCCAGGCTGGGTGTGGGAGCGACTTGGTTCCCGTTTGTTTCCCAGGGGGGTGAGAACAGGCTGTAACGAACGCCAGCAGTCAAGGTCAAGTTGGATTTGACCCGCCAAACATCCTGAAAGTAAAGTTCGTACTCATTGGAGGCGTAGCGGCGCTTCACTGGTTGACCGTTCGGCAGAATGTCTCCATTCGTCTTGTAGTTGTACCTGGCATTGCCCTGCGTGAGTATTCCCCATAAATCAATCGAGGAGTCTGCCCATACTGCCCCATCTGAGGAACTAACGGCGGGCACCGCCGAACAACCCGGGGTTGTACAGGTTGCGCGTCCAGGCGTGTATTTCCGGCCTACGCCGGTCAGCCAAGAACCGTTGGTGATAGCGCTGTGAAACGACTGCTGATTCGTAGAGCGCGGCAAGCGGCTGAAGCGAACGTCTCCGCCTATCTGGAACGTGTGTGTCCCGCGCGTGTAGGAGATATCGTCCCCAAAATCGTGGGTGGTGAACAGGCGGGTAGAGGAGGCCGCTTGCGCCGCACTGGCGGGAATCTCAAGGGAATCGAGGAAGCGAAACGTCGAGACGTTGGAGTTTTGTAGTCCGGCACTCAATAAGGAGAAGCGTATCCAGCCCCAACGGAAGGAGTTCACGAGGCGAGGATTAAGCGCGGCGGTGTAGCCCAGTGCAGAGGCCTTCGGCCGAAACAAGTTCGTTTGATTAGCCGGCCGCCCCGGAAACTGCGGGCTTGTCTTCGTGGTGTCTTGCTGCAGGATTCCACGCCAGAACAGGGAATGCTTCCCACCTTGGTCTAGCTTGTAGTCGAGCCGCGCGAGGCTTATGTTGAAGTGTTCCTTGATCGGCGCGGCAAAGCGGAAGCTCATGATGTTCCTGCCGTCGCGCCCAGGATCGTTTGGCAGGGGAAATTGACTCCAGTATTTCAGGGCCGCTAAGTCAGGCCCGATGCCGGCGGGGTCAACTGCGGCGAACTCAGAAGGGGTGAGCCCGTAAAAACCAGCGTTCACGGGATAGGTTGTGCCGCTGACACCTGCAACAGAGGCCGCGGGACACTGAGCGGCGTCTCTGCACCTGTAGATGAGGACTCCGTCGCGCATCGAGGCAGAAGGCACGCTGCGGGCGACAACTTCCTGATGGAATTCGTGCAAGCCCTCATAGTTACCGAAGAAAAAGAGCCGATCTTTCCGGATAGGCCCTCCCGCTGAGCCTCCGAACACATGCTTGTTCAAAGTCGGGGGCTTGTTGGGTTTGCCAGACCCCAGCTCACTGAGCTCATTGAAGTACTCATTTGTGGAAGTGGCGGTGTTACGGTGATACCAGTAGGCCGAGCCGTGGAAGGAGTTTGTGCCGCTCTTGGTGACCATGGCCACCTGGCCGGCACTGGAGCGTCCCTGGGAGGCATCGTAGTTGGAAGTGGCGACACGAAATTCCTCGATCGATTCGGCGGGAACGCGAATGCCGGCTTGGTAAGCCTCACTCTGGTTTTGCGGATCGTTGATGTCCACGCCATCCAAGGTAATGTTGGACTGGTCGCTGCGGCTACCACTGATGGAGCCGCTGCGAATCTCGTTAAGCGTCGAGGCCGTAGTAGGAAGGAATGTCGCACCCGGTTGAAGGCTGAGCAGTGCCACGATGCTGCGAGCTTCCAGGGGGATGTTGGAAATCTGACTACTCTCCAAAACGTTTCCCAAACTAGCATCGTGTGTATTGAGCGGCGCGGCTTCCGTGGACACTTGCACTGTTTGACTGAGGGAGCCGATTTCCAGTACGAGGTTCAATCGACTCGTGGTGCTGACTAGCAGATCAAGTTTATCGCGCACAGCGGTGCGGAAGCCCTGCTTCTCGAAATGGAGCTTGTACGTGCCCGGCGGGAGGGCAAGAAACTCATAATGCCCCGCCGAATCTGTTTGAAAGGTGCGCGTCAAGTCGGTCGCGACGTTGGTGATGGTGACCTTAACACCTGCGGCAGCCGCACCTTGTGGATCCGTCACCGTTCCTTCCAGCGCGGCGGTTCCCACTTGACCTCGTGCGGTGCCCGATGCAAGCAATAGGAAGACAAACAAAGTGGCCCAGGAGCCGGCGAACTTGATCGCTCTCATACCCACCTCCCAAAATGACGAGCACACTCGAATGCTAGGGAAAGGCAACCCGACCAAATATGGAGCCTAAATAGTTCCGTCCGGGTAAGAAGTCAAGTGGAATCTGCGTCTCCGTTACTTCGCCCTCTGAACGGGTGCGACGCTCGGTTCGCCCAACGGATTCCCAAATTTGTAATCGGTTTTGGCGTGTGGCCGTTGGCCTCTGTCCCCTCATTCCGCTTGTTTTCCCTTGACCTTCGTGGGTATTCGTGTATAATTCCTTCCAGGTCGGTTTACGGATTGATGTCCTGCCCTCTCAGAGATTCCTGAGCTGTAATTTTGGTTGATTTTTCGCTCTAACACTTTTATTTTCATGGAATTGCCCGCTCTTTTGCGTTGTGCGCCGTTCAGCGCATTTCGAACCCTTTAGAATCAAGCACTTATGGACTCTTTGTTTCCTTCTTGCAACGAGGACGAAGCATAACTGGTTTATAATCATGTAATTACGGACTCTTTGTCTAGAATGGGGGGGTGGGGTACCCCACGTTAGAATATAACCATGACTTGAAATTCGGGGCGCCCGCCCCTGAGCTCCCGATGACTTCAATTCAGGACAGGCAGATGGAGGAGCTTCGCCTCGGTAATGGCCGGTATGGCCCGAATCGGCTCCAGAATCGAAGGCGGCACTTCCCCGTCTACTCGGACAAGAGAGACGGCGTCAGCCCCGCGCTGGGCTTCTCGGCGGCCGAGCGCGAACGTAGCGATATTGACTCCGAGTTTTCCGAGAGTGCTTCCAATTTGGCCGATGACGCCAGGCTCGTCGCGGTTGCGCAAATAGAGGATCGTCCCTTCGAGCTGCGCCTCCAGCGGTATGCCTTCGATCTGGAGCAAGCGTGGCGAGCCGTCGTGCAGCACTGTCCCTTCCGCCGTGAACCCAGAGGATGTACCGCTTTTTTCCGGGAGTGCGGACACTTCGAGGGTGTTCGGGAAGCCGCGTTCGCG
>QHYF01000450.1 GCA_003224075.1 Acidobacteriota bacterium | reverse complement strand
TCCGCGGGGCAATACCTGACGGGATTTTTGAATGATATTTTCCGGTACGCGCATTGGAACGTCACCCTCCCCTTGGATCTCACCTCGGCATTCTTCGCCGTCGTGGTTACGGTTTACTTTTGGTGGGAAAACATCAAAGGCATCCCGGAATCCAGCGGAAAAGCTTTGAAGATCATGTACGTAACCACGGTCATGGTGGTTATCATGATCGCCTGGTGCATTCTGACGGTTTCGACGCGCGGCGCGCATCTGCCCCCGTGGCCCACCCCCGCCCATCTGACATTCTCTGAGTCTGCTCTCGGCTGGCTGCGCCACAGTCGGTTGCCCTATACCGTGGGGCTGATCGGCATCCTCATTGGCCTCGGACACTCCGTCCTGGCCATGAGCGGGGAAGAGACTCTGGCTCAGGTCTACCGCGAGATCGAGCATCCCAAGCTCCCCAACTTGGAAAAGGCCGGCTTCATCATCTTCGTATACAGTCTCGTTTTCACCGCAGGTGTTTCCCTCTTCGCCGCCATGATCATTCCTGACGCGGTTCGCCCACAATACTTCGGAAACTTGATTAGCGGTCTGGCCATGAATTTTGTCGGCCCGTACAACCTGCGGCTGGCCTTCCAGGCGCTGGTGGTCATCGTCGGCGTCCTGATGCTCGCCGGAGCCGTCAACACCGCCATCGTGGGGTCGAACGGCGTGCTGAACCGCGTATCCGAGGACGGCATCCTTCCCCAGTGGTTCCGGCAGCCTCACCGCCGTTTCGGCACTTCCCATCGCATCCTCAATCTCGTGGTGGTCCTCCAGCTCCTCACCATCATCCTGAGCCGCGGGAACATCTTTGTGCTCGGCGAAGCCTACGCCTTTGGCGTGATGTGGAGTTTCGCGATGAAAGGCCTGGCCGTGCTGGTGCTTCGCTACAAACAGCCCGGAAAGCGCGAATTCCGTGTGCCCTTGAATCTGCAATTTGGGAATTTGGAAATCCCCGTCGGCTTAGCCCTCATCACCGTTACGCTTTTCGCTCTCTGCATCATCAACCTCTTTACCAAGCAGGTCGCCACGCTCTCCGGCGTCGGTTTCACCGTAGTTTTTTTTGTCATCTTCGAGATCACCGAAAGAGTTACTGGAAAGCGCGGCGGGGCCCACGCCGAGCTCGATCAGTTCAATCTCGAGCAGCAAAGCGAACTCACGCCGGAGGCCGTGGGCGCCCGTCCTGGCAATATCCTCGTTCCCATCAGCAATCACTACGCGCTCTACCATCTGGGCAACGTCCTCGACCGCATCAAACCCGGACGCCGCGATCTTGTCGTCCTCCACGTGCGCTTGTTGCGCCGCTCCGCTTCCGGCGAACACGAACTCGAGGCCGAACAGCTCTTCGGCAGCGTCGAACAGCAGCTCTTCTCCCAGGCGCTTTCCATGGCCGAGAAACGCGGCAAATCCATTCGCCTGGCGGTGGTCGCCGCCAACGATTTGTGGGACGGCATCCTGCGCGCCGCCACTTCCCTGCAATCCAGCACCATTGTTGTCGGGCGTTCGTCCAAAGAATCAAACGAAGAACAAGCCAGGAAGATTGGGGAAGCCTGGGAGAAACTGGGTGACCCGAAGCCGCAATTCAACCTTGAGATTCACCTGCCCAGCGGGGACAAGATTTACAAAGTCCTCGGGCCGCACGCGCCGAACTTGACCGCCAACGAAGTGAATCTCTTGCACCGTATGTGGTTGCGGTTCAGCGATAGCGTCGCACCCCTGGAAATGCACCACCACGACGTGGTGCACTTCGCGCTGGAGGAAGTCCAGAAGGAACTGGAGGAGGGGAACGAAGAGAACGTGGTCAACCGTCTGCGCGCGCATCTCGAAACGAATCAGAAAAAGAAGGCTCCGAAGACGTGAGGCAGCCAGTTTTCAGTGTTTTCCCGCTCGCAGTTTGTCTCTTCTTGCCCAGGATTGTTCCCGTTCAGAACTGAGCACTAACCAATGACCACTGCTTCACGCAAGCTGCGTCGTGCAGTGGCCACAGCGTTTGGCAACAATGGGAATGGGCATCGCGCACTGCGGGCAATCTCTTGTTGTGGGGGCCGCGGCCGCAGCCGGTTTCCTGGTCCACCGGTTTACCTGCTGGACCACCAGGAAAACGGCAAACGCAATGATCAGGAAATTGATCACGGTGTTCAGGAAGAGCCCGTAATTCAGCGTGGGCGCACCCGCGGCCTTGGCGGCGGAAAGAGTTTCATAGGATTTATCGCCCAGGTTGATGAATAATCCTGAAAAGTCCACGTGGCCGAGCAGGCGGCCGATTGGCGGCATGATTACATCTTCCACCAGCGACGACACAATCTTTCCGAAGGCGGCGCCAATGATGACGCCTACCGCCAAATCTACCACGCTGCCACGCATGGCAAATTCCTTGAATTCCTTCAGCACTGGCTTTCTCCTTTTTTCTTTTGGTGAGGCTAACAACGGCCCGGGGCGGAATACTCTTCTGTCGGAAGGGCCGTCTGTGGGGCGGATTATATCCGAAGCGAACTGAGAACTAAGAGCGGAACTGTGACGATGAAGATCCCTCCGCGTACTGTTCACCGGGGCCGGAAGACCAGAGCGGAGCCGACGATCCCGCGCAGCGCGAGCACAACGCCCAGGGCCGCCAGCATTGGGCCCACCCAGGTAAAGGGCACGCGAGAAATCACCAGCATCAGGACGCCCAAAAGCACCAGCGAAAACCCGCGCGTCCAGTTCTCCCAGCGCGCCCACCACTGGCCCGGCTTGTAGAGGGCCCGCAAGCCCCACAAGACCAGCGCCACGCTGAGGATGAGCCAGGCCGTGCTGTGCCGGTCCACATAAATGCGGCGAGCCAAACCCAGCCACAAGAAGAGAACGCCGAGCATGACAAAAATCAATTCAATCATCAATCGCAGAAAGCGCTCGGGCGTGAGCATTGCCGTAGCGGCCGCTTAGCCGACGCGTTCGATGCGAAGCTTTTGAATCGTGACGGCGGTTCGCGGCCGGTCGTTCGAGTCGCGCGGAACATTCGAGATTCTGTCGGCCACATCCTGCCCCTCGACGACTTCTCCAAATATGGTGTGCCGGTTGTCCAGCCAGGGTGTCGCCGCCACGGTGATAAAGAACTGGCTGCCGTTGGTCCCTGGCCCGGCGTTGGCCATCGAGAGCCTCCCGGCTTTCGAATGCTTCAGCGAGGGATCAAACTCATCAGCAAATTTGTAGCCCGGCCCGCCCGTTCCCGAACCCTGCGGGCAGCCGCCTTGAATCATGAATTGAGGGATCACGCGGTGAAAAATCAAGCCGTCGTAGAAAGGTCTTTTTTGCTTCTGGCCGGTTTTTTCGTTGGTGAATTCCTTCGAACCTTCGGCCAGTCCCACGAAATTCGCAACCGTCTTTGGCGCCTCTTTTTCGAGCAGGCGCACCACGATGTTCCCCTGTGAGGTTTCAAAAATGGCGTAGGTTCCTGCCGGTCGGCTCATGCGTTCTCCTTGCGTAAGCGCTCATCGTACACGAGCACGAGCACGCCGCGCCACTTTGGACCCGAGCAAAACTGTTACGTCAAGCGAAGCACGAGATGATGTCACGCGCGAAGTCGCCAGGTTCCTTTTCTTCCTTCGGCGATCTGCTACCAGCCTTTTTTCTTGCGGAGCTCCGTGATGTGCGCCGTGTGGTGCTTGCCATGCCACTCGTAGAGGAAGAGTAGCCAATCGACCGTGCGTTCGCCGTGCTCCGGGTGCACCAACGTTCGCGCGAATTGCTCCGGCTTCAGCGAGCGCCACAGGCGATCCCAGCGAGCATGCAGCGAGTCCAGCAACGTCTGCGATACATCAATCGGCGTGGCCTTCGTGTCTGCCAGTTCCGCCCAAGCTGCCTCCTCATAAGGCTTGATGGTTGGCTTTTCC
>QHYF01000026.1 GCA_003224075.1 Acidobacteriota bacterium | reverse complement strand
TCTCCCCTATGCGGCGCACTCTCCGCGCCCCAGCTTCAACGAATAGGTTTCCGTATCACCCCAATCCACGAAGAATTCCTCGGATGCGTCTGTCACGTCGGCAAAGGGCCGGAGCCGTGCGCTTATGTCCTTGTCCGGTGTGCGCCCGACCCAGGCCGTGAAGGTTTCGCCAGGCCGGCGGTCCTGTTGGTAAAAGGCCAGGAGTTCACGAATGATCGCGGGGATGGGCCGAGCGGGCACGGCCATAACCTGCCGCGCAAAACGCACACCGTTCGCATCTACCTTTCCGCCGAGCATCAGCTGATAGTACGGAGCCTGTTGTTCACCGATCTTTCTTGCGTTGCCGTAAAAACCGATGTCGGCAATGTGATGATGCCCGCAGGAATTGGGGCAGCCACTGATTTTTATGCGGAGTTTCTGGATTTCCGGGTCGCTCTGGCCGGCCAATTCGCGCGAGAGCACGTCCGCCAACGTGAGGGAGCGCGTGATGCCAAGATTGCAAGTCGTGGCTCCGGGGCATCCGGTGACGTCTGAAATGGTTCGGGCACCGGGTGTGGCCAAGTCGAGCGCTCGAAGCTCGTCATAGATTGCGCGAACGCGGTCGAAGGGAACCCACGGAATGACGAGATCCTGATTGACCGCGATTCGCACACCGTTCAGTTCGTTCTTTTCGAGCAGGTCCGCGAGCTCGCGCATCTGGTGACTGTAAAATGTTCCAGCGGCAAGCTTGATCCAGACCGTTCCGTATCCGGTCTGGCGCTGGAACATCAGGTTGTGTTCGGCCCAGCGATCGTATTCAGGATCGGTTCGCTTATCCGCTGCCGAGGCAGATAAGGGCGCCGGGGCGATGGTGACCAGCGATGGCTGGATCGGAGAAGGCACCGTGAAGGTCTCTGCCGGAGCCTGTGAGCGCTTGCGCTTCTCGGCAACCAGGCGGCGAAACTCCTCGATGCCCTTTTCGCGCAAAACGAATTTCATGCGCGCCTTGAACTTGTTCTTGCGGTTTCCCGTCTCGCTGAATACGCGCAGAATCGCTTCAACAGTGGGAAGCAACTCCTCCTCGGGCAGAAAATCCGTGAGAACGGCGGCCTCGGTGGGTAAGCTCCCCAGCCCGCCGCCAACTAAAACTTTGAAGCCGCGGCGTGATGTGCCGTTGTTTCCGCGGACCTGGGCGATGAGGCCGACATCGTGGATGCCTGCAACGGCGCAATCTCCATCGTTTTCGCAGCCCGAGAAGGCAATCTTGAACTTGCGCGGCAAATCGTGAAAATCGGGATGACGCAAGAGATAGCGGGAGACGCCCAGTGCGTAGGGCGTGACGTCAAATGCTTCACCGGGGCAGATGCCCGCCACCGGGCAGGCAGTGACGTTGCGCACGGTATTGCCGCACGCCTCGCGCGTGGTGAGGCCTGCGTCAGCCAGCAGCCGCATGGCGGCAGGCACGTTTTCGAGTTTCACGAAGTGGAATTGAACGTTTTCGCGAGTGGTAAGATGTCCGCGCCCGGTTGAGTACGTGTCAGCAATGCCAGCCAAAACTCGGAGCTGCGCCGGTTTCAGCACCCCCGCAGCGACTTTGACGCGAAGCATCTGGAATCCCGGCTGCCGCTGGCCGTAGGTGCCGTGCTTCAGGCGGAAGGGGCGAAACTGCTCCTCGCTGATGGCGCCGCTGCGGAGCAGTTGGACGCGCTCTTCAAAGCGGGATATCTCGGCTTCGATGGCTTCGCGGCTGTGCCTTTCTTCAACTTCGGGCAACGTTTCTACCGGCATGATTCCTTACTCCCAAGTTCCATCCTCTGAAAATCTCCGACCCAAAAACAAAAAGCCCACGCGACCAGACTCTCTGGCACGTGGGCTTCGGAACTTTATGATTAATCTACAGCTAAGTCCGGAAACTCCTCTGGCCAGAGATGCGTGTCATGCGACACGCAGCGCTACACGCGCAGGGACAACACATCGTCTGGCAACAGGTCCTCATGAAAGCAAAGAATACGCTCCGGGCATCCCCAATGTCAAAGGAAGACGCTCACAAAAAATTAGATGCGCGGAATTCAAAAAAGTAATCCATGGCTGACCGCAATCACTGCGGCTTTGTGGCTGGCGGGGCGGACTTGGGCGCCGTCGCTGGCTTGGCAGGGGCCTCGGCTCCTGCCGGCGCGACCAGGGTGGTGGACTTAATCGAATCCAGTTTTGGGAAGTTTTTGTCCAGGTAAGGCTTGCCCTGGCCTGTAATCTGATCCTGGTAGTCTCGCGGGGTGCTATCGCCATATTGGTCGTAGAACATCTCGACGAATTTCATCCCCGGAGGGTCAACGACACCGAAGGGCGCAAAGCCTTGCGCATCAAGGCTGGCGTTGTCTTTCAGGCTGATAAACACCTGCGTGGTGCGCGTGTTGGGCCCCGCGGTGGCGAAGGTCAGATAGCCACGCTTGTTGCTCTGGGTAACGGGATCATCTTTCAGGTCCGCGTTCTTCCATGCCGCGGAGACCGCCGGGTACGCACTGATGCCGAACTGGACCACGAAGCCGGGGACCACGCGGAAAAAGCTGGCGTTGTCATAGAAATGATGCTTGACGAGATTATAGAAACGGTCGGCGCCGAGCGGGGCCCAGGCGCGGGTCACCGTGACGGTGAAATCCCCGCGCGTGGTGATGAACTTCACCTGGAAGGTCTCTGGCGCTTTGTCCTTGAGGAGCGCCGGACGCAACAAGGCACGATCGTAGGCGCGGGCTGTTGGCGTGCCGGATTTGGCGGTCGCGCCCGCTTTCGGCATGGTGGACGGCTTGGGCTGTGTGGGGGCCTGCGCCGGAGCCTGTGCCGAAGTTTGTGCGATGATTCCAAAGATTCCAGCGAGAAACAGAACTGCGAGTTTTCTCATGTCGTCTTCCTCTCCCATCCTCAACTGAATTTGCAAAAACCGTGCCTTATTTCCGAGGTTGCGCATTCAACTCGCGGCTGACGCGCTCCACCTCCGTCATGACCCGCAGAGTATTTTCACCGAGAATTTTCTTTACGTCACCCTCGGAATAGCCTTTTTTCAGCAGCGCTTCGGTGATGTACGGCAGCTTTGTGGCGTCTTCCATGCCGTACGGCATGTTGGCGCCATCGAAATCCGAGCCGAGGCCGACGTGGTCGATGCCTGCGACTTTCACGGCGTGATCGATGTGCTCGATGATTTTCGTCCAATCCACGCGAGGAAACTTGCCTTGCTCGACGTACTCACGGGTAATGCGGTCGCCTTCGATAAGCCGGCAGCCTTCGTTCTCACCGCAGCGCTTCATCTGCTCGGCAGTGATGGCCTTGTTGAGCTCGGGATTGGCTTTTTCGGCGTCGCGGAATTCCTGACTCAGAAAGCCGACGTGATAATTGATCTGGATGACGCCGCCCTTCGCCGCCAGGTCCTTCATCATCTGATCGGTCATATTGCGAGGCGCATCGCAAATCGCGCGGCAGGAGGAGTGCGAAGCGATCAGCGGGGCTTTGCTCTCTTCGAGCGCGTCGTAAAAGGTCTTGTCGCTGACGTGTGAGATGTCCACTATCACGTCGAGGCGGTTCATTTCGCGCACGACCTCCTTGCCGAAATCGGTGAGACCGTTGTGCACTGCTTTGTCCGTGGAAGAATCGGCCCATTCGTCATTGCCGCTGTGCGTGAGCGTCATGTAGCGGACACCGAGAGCGGCATAGGTGCGCAGAACAGCGAGGTCGCTATTGATCATGTGGCCGCCTTCGACGCCCATGAGTGCGGCGATCTTGCCCTGTTTGTGCGCTTCGCGAATTTCGGCGGCGGTGGTGGCAAGCGCAAGATCATTGGGATGCTTGCGGACCTGTTCGCGCACAGCATCGATCTGAATGAGCGCACGATTGACGGCGTCAAATCCGGTTATCTTGCTCGGAATCCAGATGGAGAAAAAGATCGCGCTGAGATTTCCTTCGCGCATGCGCGGGATGTCGATGCTGCCGGTTGCGCTGCGTGTGCCGAGGTCGAACTTTCCATCGAGGAAGCGCTGCGTCGTGTCGTCATGCGTGTCCACGACGATGGAAGAAAAATGCAGCTTGCGAGCCTTTTCGGAGATCGTATCGGCGGCCATCGCAAGACCCATCAAGCCGACCGAAGAGACGCACACGGCAGCGAGCAGCAAAGTGCGAAACATGCTTGTCCCCCAGAAGAATGAAAGATGTTAGCGAAAACGGGTTTCGTGCGCCAACGGATTAGCCCGTGAGCCAGCCAAGCAAGGCTTGTTTCCACACATCGCGATTTACTTCGGCGATGGACTCGGTCAGGGGAATGTTCTTTGGGCACGCATGGACGCAATTTTGCGCGTTGGCGCACTCCTGGATGCCGCCGGGCCCCATCAGCGCTTTGAGGCGCTCGCTCTTATTCATCGCTCCCGTGGGATGCATGTTGAAGAGCCGCACCTGGCTGATGATGGCCGCGCCCACGAATTGATTGTGCTCATTCACCTGCGGACATACCTCGAGGCAGCTTCCGCAGCTGATGCAGTTCGACAGCGGATAGCCTTTCTCCTGAATTTCGGGTGATATGCGCGGGCCTTCGCCGAGATTGTAAGTGCCGTCAATGGGAATCCACGCCTTCACGCGCTTCAGGCTTTCGAACATGAACTGGCGATCGACGGTGAGATCGCGCACCAGCGGAAATTTCGAGAGAGGCTCGATGCGGATGGGCTGCTCGAGCTGATCCACGAGAGCCGAGCAGGCCATGCGGGCCTTGCCGTTGATAAGCATGGCGCAAGAACCGCAAATCTCTTCAAGGCAGTTCGAGTCGTACGAAATGGGAGTGGTTTTCTTGCCGTCGCGGGTGACGGGATTCTCCGCGATGTCGCGCAGGCAAATGATGACGTTCATGGAGGGCCGCCACTGCAGGGAGAATTCTTCCCAGCGGGCGGGGTCCTTCGGACTTGCCTGGCGCTTCACCTTGACGATGACTTGCTTTGTTTCTGCCATGAACCCTCGACAAGCAAAGCCTCAAGCCCGATGGCCCGAGGTACAGATTTTATTTCGCCGCGTCGTAACGGCGCGCCCGCGGCCTGATCAGAGAAATGTCGACCGGCTCGTAGGCGAGCTGGATTTCGTTGTTCACCCATTTAGCGCGCGTGGTCTTCAGCCAGTTGGCGTCGTCCCGGTCGGGAAAGTCCGGCTTGTAATGGGCGCCGCGCGACTCGTTACGGGCCAGCGCGCCAAGCGTGATCACCCGGGCCAGGATCAGCATGTTCTCCAGCTCGCGGGCGAAGTTCAGTGTCTGGTTCGACCACTTCGTGCGGTCGCTGAGATTGATTTTCTTGTAGCGCTCCTGCAAAGTGCGGATCTTTGCTTCAGCCATCTCCAGGTTTTTGTTGATGCGCGTGACGGTGACGTGCTCGGTCATAATGTATCCGAATTCGCGCCAGATCGTGATGGGATTCTCCGATCCGTCCTGGCTGATGAGCTTCTGATTCTTTTCTTCCTGGCGCTTCTTTTCGGCATCGAAGACGACGGAGGGAATGGACTCCGCCCCCTTCTCCAGGTTCTTGGCGTACTGCGCCGCAGCCGGCCCGGCAATTCCTCCGCCAAATATGCAGGAGACCAGCGAGTTCGCCCCCAGCCGGTTGGCCCCGTGATACTGGTATTCGCATTCCCCCGCGGCATAAATGCCAGGAACATTCGTTGCCTGATCTTCGCCGTTCACCCAAATGCCGCCCATGGTGTAGTGCATCGCCGGGAAAACTTTCATGGGTTCCACGCGGGGATCGACGCCGAGGAATTTTTCGTAGATTTCCAGAATGCCTTCGAGCTTGCGGTCGAGCGTCTCGCGCGGAATGTGCGTGACGTCCAGATAGACAGCGGCCTGTCCATCAACGCCGAGCTTTTCCTGATACACGATGCGGTGAATCGCGCGTGTGGCGATGTCACGTGGCACAAGGTTGCCGTACTTTGGGTACCATTCTTCCAGAAAGTAGAAACGCTCCGCTTCGGGAATGCTTCTCGGAGGACGCTTCTCCGCGGGGTTCCGTGGCACCCACACGCGCCCGCCTTCTCCACGCGCCGATTCGCTCATCAGCCGAAGTTTGTCTTCGCCGGGGATCGCCGTGGGGTGCACCTGGATGAATTCGCCGTTGGCGTAGTCGACGCCCTGCTGAAAGAGCGCGGATTGCGCCGAGCCCGTGCACACAACGGAGTTCGTCGAGCGCCCGAAGATCGCTCCGATCCCGCCCGTCGCGAAGATGACAGCGTCAGCAGCGTAGGTTTTCACTTCCATGGAGCGGAGGTCCATCGCGCAGATGCCGCGGCAAACGCGTCCTTCATCGATTACCGCGGAGAGAAACGTCGAACTTTCGAACTTCTTGACCTTGTCTTCAGCTTCGTGGCGCCGCACTTGCTCGTCCAGAGCGTAGAGGAGTTGTTGGCCCGTGGTTGCTCCCGCGAAAGCCGTGCGGTGATAGAGCGTGCCGCCGAAGCGCCGATAGTCGAGCAAGCCTTCGGGCGTGCGGTTGAACATCACGCCCATGCGGTCGAGAAGGTCGATGATGCCCGGCGCCGCCTCGCACATGCGCTTCACGAGCGGCTGATTCGCCAGGAAGTCTCCGCCGTAAATGGTGTCATCAAAATGCTTGTCGGTCGTGTCGCCTTCCCCCTTTTGATTCTTCGCAGCGTTGATCCCGCCCTGAGCGCATACGGAATGGGAGCGCTTCACCGGCACGATGGAGAAAAGTTCGACCGGAACACCCGCCTCGGCAACGCGGATTGTGGCCATCAGGCCGGCCAAACCACCGCCCACAACGATGATCTTTGGCTGTCTCATTTGTTCGGCAGGTAAGCAGAGAACGGATGCCAGTCGAATCGGAAGCTAAGAACGATCAGAATACCCACCAGGCTGAATGTTACTCCCACAACTGCGCCAAATCGTCCGGCAGCTTGCTGCGCCTTCACCGTTGCGGCCAGGCCCCACTTGCACAAGAAATTCCAGATGCCGGCTCCGAGATGGAACGACGAGGCGAGTATGCCAACGACAAAGAACGCCAGGTACCACGGATTCTGCATGTCCTCTGCGACGTTTGCGTACGTCGATCGGCCGTGCGTGAGCCACCGTTCGGTGTAAAGGTGCCACCCGATGTAGGCAAACGCGATCAGGCCCGTGTAGCGCTGCAGCGTGTACAGCCAGTTCCCTGCCCACGGATAGTCGGACACGTTCGATTTTCCTCGCAGCCATATCCAAATGCCGTAACCGCCGTGGAACAGCATGGGAAGAAAAATCGCTCCCCATTCCACTGCCAGACGGAATGGAATGGTCTGCAACTCTTGTGAAACGTCGTTGTATCTCTGCGGGCTGACCAGCGCGGAACTGTTGGACCAGAAATGCTCGGCCAAAAATGCGCCAACGGGAAGGATTCCGGTAAAAGAATGAAGCTTTCTGAGGAGATAACTCGTGTCAGGCTGGCTGGCCGTGAAAGACATGCCCTCTCCGCCGCCTGAGTCCCTGCCGGATCATGCTGAACAAATCCGGAGAAGCGACGATAAATCGCGGCAGCTCAGTATAGGCAGATGCTTCCGGGGATGCAAGTTGGACTGTTTTTTCTGCGCGCGCGAAGAATTCGAAATCTTCTTCGCACGATGACGCGAGAAGCCGGAAGAGTCCCCGTGCCGTGCATGCCGCTCCGCGAGATGTTCCAGCGCGCCGCTCGGAGAATGGTTTCTCTTCGCCCGCATTGTCACGCCGTATTCATATTTCTGGCGTCGCAGCGCCTCGGCCTGGGAAAGGCGTTGACACTGCAATACCTTCTTGCTACTTTTCCACAGCAGAAAATTTTTTGCACTCACACCACGCACGGAGGCACGGCAAACCGGCACCATGGCGTTCGTTGCGAAGAAGATCTTCCTCACCAAAGGCGTCGGTAAACATCGTGAAAGACTCTCCAGTTTCGAGCTTGCCCTTCGCAACGCGGGGATTGCCGCCTGCAACATCGTTCGCGTCTCTTCGATCTTCCCTCCCAACTGTAAATTGATTTCGCGCAGCGAAGGTTTGAAGCACATGAAGCCCGGGCAAGTCGCCTTCACGGTCATCAGCGAGAATTCCACCAAAGAAGCGCACCGCCTCATCGCCGCGAGCATCGGCTTGGCCCTTCCCAGCGACAAAACCATGTACGGATATTTGTCTGAACATCATTCCTTCGGCGAAACCGAAGAAGTCGCCGGCGAATATGCGGAAGAGCTGGCCGCCGAAATGCTCGCCACCACCCTCAACGTGGAATTCGATCCGGATCTCAGCTTCGACGAAAAAAAAGAGGTTTATCGTATTTCCAACAAAATCGTCCGCACCATGAACATC
>QHYF01000025.1 GCA_003224075.1 Acidobacteriota bacterium | reverse complement strand
CTTGGGCTGGATGCGCGCGGTCCAAAATCGCCGTAGCTTATCGATTTCCTGTTGAGAATAAGCTCTGCCTTTTTCTATTTGAGGAAAAATGAAGGGCTTTCCACTGCGCTCCTCGGCCGCATGCTGAAGAGCGGTGGTTGCTTCGATGGATTCGAGGCTGTAAAAAGGCCCCGCTTCCATGGGGATCAAGACGGACAGCCCGCTCCGTGTCTCTCCATAGGGCCATGGGAGCCATCGGCGGGTTCGTTCGTTGAACCTGGAAACTTGCGCAGCGCCAATGCGCGCTTCCGGATAACCGTGGTTCTGGTAATACGCCAGGATTCGCGCGCGGTCTTCTTCAAACGCGACTGTAGTATAGGCGTTTTTGGCGCGCCATGAAGCAAATGGTTTCCAGGGCGCGATGCTGCGCATCTGGCTGCGCAACAATTTTGAGGAAAATTGAGGATTTCCCTCGAAGTTCAGCCGCCGGACTCGAAGCAGCGGGCCATCGTCGATTTCAAATCGCACGGTGACCGTGGCGTTCCTTGCTTCCTCGCGGAGGATTTGAACGCTCGCGTCGGGATGGCCCAACTCATTCAGTCCAGACCGAATTGTCAATGCGATCCGGTGAAACGCTACCGGGTCGGCTGGTTTGCCGAGGCCGGGCACGAGCTTCTTCGCCTCGAGCATTTTTTCGATTTGCTTCTGTGAGAGCAGCCGGGATCCGGAATACTCCACCTTGGAAAGAAACGGCCTCTCTTGCACATGAAAAACGAGAGCTATGCGTTTCTGGTTCTCGAACGCTCGAGCAGAAGGCGCGGTTGAGGGTATCTCTTCCACCCGGATCGAGTCGAACCACCTGAGACGGGCGAGAGCGCGGACATCTTTGTCAATTCTGGCCGCGTCGAATCGCACGCCGGCATGCGATGAGATTTGGGCCGCGACCGCCGCCGGAGCGATGCGCCGCAGTCCCGCGAAGCGCACTTCCTCAAGAATCGGTGCTTCGCTCGTTTCCAGCGACGGGGGAGGCGCATCGGAGGGGACGGAGTGATTCTGTGGCAATGCATGCAGCGGAAGTTCCAAAAAAGCGCAGAAACCGGTCACAGCGATGAGCCAACGCACGAACATCTCTCCTTGCACCGAGGAGAATGACTGAAGAGATGACCGACATCGCCGCCGGGTTGTCTCGCTTGAAAAGTAGCCCCCGGCTACAGCGTCAGAAAGCGAAAAGCCCTGGACCGCTGTGCACGAATCAAAGCGATCCAGGGCCTTTGTTTTCGGGGGAGCAAAGCCGTTCCTGCTGCCTCGCGGCTGCGTTATTCAGACACGGCTGTTCCCGTGGCGGGATCGAGAATGAGCTTGTCGGCTTTCTCGGTCGATGCCTCGCAACCCGCTCCTCCCGCGCGAAGAGTTCTAAGCGCATTCTGTTAGCGGTAGATGAACGGCTCGTCAAAACTAATGGCACAACCAGGGAAGCTGTATAGAATCGGGACGCGTCCGGGAGACCATGACCACGCTCGCCCACAAACTCCGCCTGATTGACTATTTCGCCTTGGCATTCGGCACGATGGTGGGTGTCGGGTGGCTAGTACTTATGGATGATTGGCTCGGCCGCGGGGGACCGGCGGGCGCAATTCTTGGATTTGCTCTTGGGGGAATTCTCCTGCTGCCCGTCGGCTACGTTTATGGCCAATGGGTGCAGCGGATTCCTGATGCTGCTGGAGAGGCGGCTTACACGGCCGAGGTCTTCCCGCCAATCGTGAGTTATTTCACCGGCTGGATGATGCTGCTGGCGTATTTCATCGTATGCCCGTGGGAAGCGGTGGCGGTTGGCAAACTCGCCGCTTACATCTTTCTATCCCTGAACTCATTCGAATTGTATCGTGTAGCGGGGCAGCCCGTTTTCCTGCCGCGGCTGGTGCTGGGTATCGCGCTTACGCTTTTTCTCGGGGCGCTGAATTACCGCGGCATCCGTTTGAGCGCCAGTTTTCAGAATTGGACGACGACACTGATGCTCTTGCTTTTCGCCGTAGTGCTGGGCATCAGCGGCATGCGCGGCGCTCCCGCCAATTTCCATCCGGCCTTCCGCGTGACTCCGCTCGTTTCGATCGTGCTCACTCTGCAGATCGTCCCGTATTTCATGACCGGATTCGAATCGGTGCCGAAAGTGGCGGAGGAAGCGCACCTGGAATTCAGCTCGAGAGGGTTTTTTCGCGCGATCGTGATGGCTGTTCTGGTTGGCGCGGGTTTCTATGTCCTTGTGGTTGCCGCCGTCTCGTACGTTGCGCCGTGGCAGGGTTTAATTGGGAAGCGCTTTGCAACCGCCATTGCGTTCGAACAGGCGCTGGGAGCCCGATGGCCCGTCCGTCTGATTCTCGCTATGGCCCTCTTTGGGCTGTTCCAGTGTTTCAACGGCAACTTCGTAGCGTCGAGCCGCTTGCTGTTTGCCTACGGCCGCCGCCGGACGATTCATCCGAGTTTCAGCACCGTCCACGAAAAATTTCTGACGCCTTCTACGGCCGTTCTCGGTATCACTACCGGAACGCTCGCGGGTCTTCTGCTGGGGGATGCACTGCTCGTTCCCGTAACCGAAGTCGGCTCTATGGCCTCGGCCTTGGGTTGGTTCGCGGCGTGTCTCTCGTTCTGGATGGTCGAGAAGCGCGCAACGATTCGGATTGTGACTGGGCTGGGAATCGCGGTCTCCTTGCTGCTCTTCCTGATGAAAGTTCTGCCAGTCTTTCCCGGCCACTTTTCGCCCGCCGAATGGATCGCCCTTGGGATCTGGGTTGGTCTCGGATTCGTTCTCCGCGCCCGGAGTTGAAGTGGAATATCATTTTCGAAGTTTTGGGCGCGAGGAGGGAGAAAAATGCGATTGGGTGTGAGGCGGCATTCGAGCGGTGGAGAGCGCTCGTGTATACTTTTGAAGGGGACTCACTTCGCCATCGATGATTCCTTTCCTCCATCTTGGACCGCTTGCCATTCCGACTTTTGGCCTCATGGTCGCCACCGGCCTGCTGGCTGCCGCATACGTTTTGCAGGCTGATTTCAACCGCCGCCGCGCGCAATTCCAGAAGGGCGGCTACCTGAAGGCCGATGGCGAGCAGAGCCACCATGACGAAGGATTTCTCATCATCGGTATCGCGGGACTTGCCGGACTCATCGGGGCGCGGCTGTACCACGTGTTGGAGAGCCCTCGCGAACTGATTGCCGATCCTTCGCTGTTGATGAGTCGGTTTGGCTTCGCCTGGTTCGGCGGATTTATCGGCGGTTTTGTCGCGCTGGTGATTCTGGCGCGGCGCTTAAAAATTCCTCTGCTCGAATTTCTGGACACGTGCTCTCCCGCGGCAACGGTTGGTTACGCCATCGGGCGCATCGGGTGTTTGCTATCGGGCGACGGCGATTATGGGGTTCCCACAACGCTGCCGTGGGGCATGAGTTTTCCCAATGGCGTCGTTCCTACGACAGAACGTGTGCACCCCACGCCCGTCTATGAATTCCTCATCTGGCTGGCGATTGCCGCGTTCTTGTGGCGGTTGGGCAAGAAGGCTTTGGGAGCCGACCGGCCCAAGGGCGAAGTTTTTTGCGCTTATCTCATTCTGACGGGTGTAGCTCGATTCCTGATCGAATTCATTCGCATCAATCCGCGATCATTTTTCGGCCTTTCGAATGCACAGACCGCGAGCCTGGTGTCCATCGTTGTCGGTGTCGTCCTTTTCTGGCGGATCAGGAGCAGTTCAGCTCTTCAATCAAAATCGGCCTAGTCGTGGGGCCCCGCTCTCTGGAAAAGAAGAGATTCACGGAAAAATAACCGAGGACTTGCAGACTCTGAGCTTTGGCGGAGGTCAAAGCAACTGGCGCAAAACGTATTGCAGAATCCCCCCGTGACGGTAGTAGGAAACTTCTTCCGGCGTATCCGCCCGCGCGATCGCCGAAAAGGTTTTCACTTTGCCGTCTGCGGATTTCACATGGACGGTGATTGGTTTCTTGGGTGCGAGCGCCGCAACGCCCTCGATTTCGAATACCTCGTGCCCAGTTAAACCGAGCGCCTCGCGGTCGTCCCCCGGCTTGAATTCGAGCGGGAGCACGCCCATGCCGATGAGGTTGCTGCGGTGGATGCGTTCGTAGCTTTCGGCGATGACCGCACGAACACCGAGCAGTCGCGTGCCTTTTGCGGCCCAGTCGCGCGAGGAACCGGAGCCGTATTCCTTGCCGGCGATGACCACCAGCGGCACGCCTGCTTCGCGGTACTTCACTGCGGCGTCGTAGATGGACATTTTCTCGCCGCTCGGGAGGTAGAGCGTCCAGCCACCTTCGGTGCCCGGGGCCAGCTGATTGCGCAGACGAATATTCGCGAAGGTGCCGCGCATCATGACTTCGTGATTGCCGCGGCGCGCGCCGTAAGAATTGAACTCATGCGCCTTCACACCTTTGGCGATCAGATACTTGCCGGCGGGTGAATCTACAGGAATCGAACCCGCGGGCGAGATATGATCCGTCGTAACGCTGTCGCCGAGAACGGCAAGCACACGCGCGCCGTGAATATCCGCGAGCGCGGGCGGCGTCTTCGGCATATTTTCGAAATACGGCGGTAACTTGATGTAGGTCGATTTCGGGTCCCACTTGTAAATATCGCCTTTTGGAATCGGCATGGACTTCCAGTGCGCGTCACCCTCGAACACTTCGCCGTATACCTTGCTGTATTGCCCGGTGGAAACTGCCGCCCGAACGGTTGTTTCGATCTCCTGCGGCGTCGGCCAAATGTCTTTCAGATAAACGGGCTTGCCCACGGGGTCGCTGCCAATTGGTTCCGTCGTGAGGTCCAGGTCCATGCGGCCCGCAAGCGCATAGGCGACTACGAGCGGCGGCGAGGCCAGATAGTTGGCGCGAACCAACGGGTGGATGCGGCCTTCAAAGTTGCGATTGCCGCTCAGAACCGCCACCGCGACAAGATTGTTTTCTTTGATTGCCGTGCCGATGGCTTCCGGGAGCGGGCCGCTGTTGCCGATGCAGGTGGTGCACCCGTAGCCGACCAGGTGGAATTTCAATTTCTCGAGATACGGTGTCAGGCCTGCGGCTTGCAGGTAGTCGGTCACCACTTTCGAACCCGGCGCAAGACTGGTCTTGACCCATGGCTTGGTATCCAGGCCCCGCTCGACGGCCTTCTTTGCAAGTAGACCTGCCCCTAACATGAGAGACGGATTCGATGTGTTCGTGCAGCTCGTGATAGCGGCGATGACCACGGCGCCGCTCGAAAGATCAAACGAGTCGCCATTGTTTCGAACCGCGACGTGCTTGGCAGGCGTACCTTCCACGACTTTTGTGAAGGAAGACTTCGCTTGCCGCAGCGGTACGCGATCCTGCGGACGCTTCGGCCCGGCAACCGTGGGCTCGACGGCTCCGAGGTCCAACTCGAGTGTGTCATTGAAGAGCGGAGCCGGTGTCTGGTCGGTGCGGAAGAGCATCTGCTCTTTGCAGTAGGCTTCGACGAGAGCGATCTGTTCAGGCGATCGGGCGGTGAATTGCAGGTAAGCGAGCGTTTCGGCATCGACAGGGAAGAAGCCCATGGTCGCGCCGTATTCGGGGGCCATGTTGGCAATGGTGGCGCGATCGGGCACGCTCAAGCTGGAGAGCCCCGAGCCATAAAATTCGACGAATTTTCCAACGACGCCTTTTTTGCGCAACATTTCAGTAACCGTCAGAACGAGGTCCGTTGCGGTCGCACCTTCGCGAAGACGCCCGTGGAGACGGAAACCGACGACTTCAGGAATGAGCATCGAGGATGGCTGGCCGAGCATGGCCGCTTCCGCTTCGATGCCCCCGACGCCCCAGCCGAAGACGCCCAGGGAATTAACCATCGTGGTGTGTGAATCCGTTCCCACGACAGAATCCGGATAAGCCTCAACTCTGGTGCCACAGGGCACGGCACAGACAACGCGCGCGAGATATTCGAGGTTGACCTGATGGCAGATGCCGGTGTCCGGCGGGACGACTTTGAAATTTTGAAACGCCGTCTGTCCCCAGCGCAGGAACGCGTAGCGCTCGACGTTGCGCTGAAACTCCAGCTCCGCATTCAGCCCGAAGGCGTTCACATTGCCAAAATTATCGACTTGCACGGAATGGTCGATGACCAGCTCTGCGGGGAAGAGAGGATTGATGCGCTTCGGATCGCCGCCCATGCGCTGGAAGGCTTCGCGCATGGTGGCGAGATCAACGACTGCAGGCACGCCTGTGAAGTCCTGCAGCAGCACGCGCGCGGGCATGAAAGCAATCTCTTTTTCCGGTGCGCCCGGCCGCCAGTTCGCCAGGGCGCGAATGTCCTCCGCATGGACGAAGCGGCCGTCTTCGCAGCGAAGTAGATTTTCCAGAAGAATGCGGAGGGAAAAGGGCAGCTTGGCGAGGTCGGCGACTCCCTGTTTTTCGAGGAATTCCAGCCGGTGAATATCGAAGGTCTGTGCGCCCACACTGAGTTTGTCGCGAGTGCGGAAAGAATTGCCCGCATTGATGGCCATTCTGTGCGTCCTTTCCCGGTGATGCGCAGGCTTCTATGATAACCGAAATCCAATCGAAGCGCCGTCCAGCTATACTGGTACAGCCGTGAACATCGTTCTCATCTCGACCTATGAATTGGGCAGGCAACCGTTTGGGCTGGCGTCGCCAGCGGCATGGCTGCGGAAGCGCGGCCACAAAGTCGTATCGCTCGACCTTGCCCGTCAATCACTGGACGAGGCGGCGATTCGCGGCGCCGAGCTCACCGCCGTGTATTTGCCGATGCATACAGCGACGCGGCTGGCGGCGCAGCTCATTCCTTCATTGCGGAAACAGAATCCCGGCGCGCACCTTTGCTGCTATGGCCTCTATGCACCGATGAATGTCGAGTATCTCCGTGTGCTCGGCGTCTCTACGATTCTCGGCGGCGAATTCGAAGAAGGCCTCGTACACCTGGCGGAACGACTCGCGAGACGTAAAGAGCAGAAAACCGAACCGCAGGCTGAGCCGCTGATCTCGATGGCGCGATTGCAGTTCGAAGTGCCGGACCGTTCGGGAATACCTCCAATGGAGAAATATGCGCACCTTATCGTTCCCGGGGATGGCTACCGGATCGTTGGTTCGACGGAGGCAAGCCGCGGGTGCAAACATCTCTGCCGGCACTGCCCTATCGTGCCGGTTTACAAAGGTGTCTTTCGAATCGTCAGCCGTGACATTGTGCTTGAAGACATTCGCCGCCAGGTGGCCGCTGGGGCGCAGCACATCTCATTCGGCGATCCAGATTTCTTTAACGGCATCCGTCACGCGATGGAACTGGCGGAAGCGTTTCATCGAGAATTTCCGGCGGTCACCTATGACGCGACGATCAAGATCGAGCACCTGCTCAAATACAAGCAGCATTTGCCAACCCTTCGCGATACGGGATGCCTCTTTGTCATCAGTGCAGTCGAGTCGGTGGACGACGCCGTTCTGGGTTTTCTTGACAAAGGGCATACGCGGGAAGATTTCCTGCGCGTCGCCAAGACCTTCCGCGAACTCGGCATGACGCTTCATCCAACATTCGTGCCGTTTACGCCTTGGACGACGCTTGAGGGTTACGTCGATTTGCTTCGCGTGCTTGAGGAACAATCTGTGATCGAAAATGTCGCGCCCATTCAGCTCGCCATTCGTTTGCTCATTCCGGAAGGCTCGCGTCTGCTGGAATTGGAGGAAGTCCGGGGGATGGTCGGGCCATTCGACCCGCAGTCGCTGGTGTATCCCTGGAAGAATGTGGATCAGCGCCTGGATGTGCTCAGCGAAACTGTGCAGGAGATTGCGGTCGCTGCCGAGCGGCAGAAGCAATCGCGGACGGCCACATTCGAGCGCATTTGGAAAGCTGCGCACGCCGTGGCGGAAATCCTTGCGCCCGCG
>QHYF01000448.1 GCA_003224075.1 Acidobacteriota bacterium | reverse complement strand
CCCGTCACGCCGTTTGCGGATCAAGTCGATTGAGGCATTCGTGGCGATGCGCGATACCCAGGCGCGCAGGTCGTCCTGTTCTTGGTCCTGCGTGCCGATGCCGGAGAATTGCGCGAGCCGCGACATCGCCTTCAGGAATGCTTCCTGGCGCACGTCTTCCGCGTCTGCTGCATTTCTCGTCATTCGCAGCGCTCCCAGGTACAACCCGGGCGCGTAAGGAAGGACTAGGCGGGCCAGCGATTCGCGGTCGCCCTTTCGCGCCTGCAGGAGCAACGCTGAGCGGCTTGTGGTCTCAAGGCTTATGGAGTTGCTGCCCATGATGGGGAGAAGAATGGCAGGCCAATCGCCAGGGATTGATCAACCGTAAACTACAGAAAAGACAGGGCTAACCCGATTTTGGAAGCTTAGATTCGAGAGCGAAAATGACCGCTTTTGGGACGCACCGTGGCGATTCCGGTCATTTCTCCAGACCGCTTTTTGCCGGTCATTTCCACTTCGCTGGGATGCCGTTCAAGAAGTGTCGCGATTGATCATGCCCCGCGAGAGAATCTTGGGCGACTTACACCGCTGGGGTGGAAATCACCATTTTTTAGTTCGCAGGCTGAAGCTTGTGGCCTTGCATTTCCCACTCGATGCGCACGAGCCAATCGAAATGCATGGCTTCGGTTTTGAGCCAGCCCTCGAGGGCTTCGCGGGAATCGGCGCGGAATTCGACGAACATTTTTCCTTCGAGCATGTTGACGAGGACACGCTCGGCGCGAGCGGTGCCGCCGGCCTGCATGCGCTGCGCGAGAACTTCGGCGCCCTGGCGCGTGAGGCAGGCGAGCGTGTGCTGGGTGAGATAGCGAGGCATCGGAACTCCTGATTGAAAATGAAAATTCCAGTATTCCATAGAAAGGTGGGCCGCGCGCATGACAGGGACGGGACGAACGCTCGCTGCGAAGCGGCTTGTTTAAAAAGAATGACAACCGGACAACGCATGCGAAGTGACGTGCATCTTGATGGGCAAGTACGTTATTCGTTCGGGACGGGGTGATTCATGAAACGAGTCCTACTAGTAGTGTGTCTCTCTTTATTCTGTTGCAGTCCCATTCCAGCCCAAGAAAAAACAACTACGTTGGCTAAACCGAAAATTGTGGATGCGGCGATCTTGTCACGTGGAGACACAAATCCAACCGCGGCAAAGCTGCCGGTGCGCAGGGTGGTGCTCTACAAGAACGGCGTGGGTTACTTCGAACATCTGGGACGCGTGCGAGGCAGTCAGGGCGTGCACGTTGATTTCACCAGCGCGCAACTGAACGACGTTTTGAAATCGCTGACGGTGCTCGATCTTTCCGGAGGGCGGATCACGGGCGTGGATTACAACTCCGAAGCGCCGCTGGCGCGCAGGCTGGCGACGCTGCGGCTGGCGCTAGGCGAAAAGCCGACGACGGCAGAATTTATCGGAGCGCTACGCGGGGCAAGGCTCGAAGTGCGCGGCGAAAATGGCCCTGCACTGACGGGAAAATTGCTGAGCGTGGAACGGAAAACGCGGACGGGAACGAATTGGACCATTGAGACGGATGAGATCTCGCTGATCACGGACAGCGGGGAGGTACGCAGCGTGGATTTGAATCCGTCAACGAGCGTGCGAATTGCGGAAAAAGATTTGCAAGTAGAAGTGGGGCGTTACCTGGGACTTATCGCGTCGTCGCGAGACCAGGATGTGCGGCGCATGACGATTTCGACGACGGGAACTGGCGAACGGAACTTGTATGTTAGCTACATCAGCGAAGTTCCAATCTGGAAAACGACCTACCGGATCGTGCTGCCGTCGAAGTCGGAGAAGAAGCCGCTGCTGCAAGGCTGGGCGATTGTGGACAACACCGTGGGGGAAGATTGGGATGGCGTGGAGCTGTCGCTGGTGGCAGGCGCACCACATTCGTTCATCCAGCAGCTTTCCGAGCCGTTTTACGGCAGGCGGCCCGTGGTGGGGTTGCCGGAGAGTGTTCAACTCTCGCCGCAGACCCATGCGGCAACGTTGATGAGAGGGGACGGAAGGCTCAGCGGGGTGGTGACCGACCAGTCGGGAGCTGCTGGACGAAAACCACAGAGTGATCCCGCAAACGATCACGGAGAGCAACGGGCAGTACACCTTTTCGGGGGTGTCAGCGGGAAATTACCGAGTCGAGGTAGAACGGCAGGGCTTTCAGAAAAATGTGATTGCCGGCCTCAGTGTCGCGTCGGGCGAGAACCAGCTCAATACGCAATTGCGAGTGGGGTCGGGCGTAGAGACCGTGGAGGTGACCGCTGAACCTGTTGCGGTTAATTCGACGGCATCAATGGTCGCCGATGGTAACAGGCTGAGAGCCGTGGCAAAACGGCCGCATGTCGGGGCAGGCGGTGGAATTGGATCCGGGAGCGGTGGAGGAATTGGCGGAGGGACTTTCAGGGCGGGCGTGGCGAATCTGGACGAAGCGCGCGCAATGGGTGAAGCAGCAGCGAGCGGGCAGGAACTGGGCGACCTTTTTGAATACAAACTAAAGGACCCGGTGACATTGAAGAAGAATCAGTCGGCACTGGTACCGATAGCGCAAACGGAAATTGAGGCGGAAAAAGTCTCGCTGTGGAACGGGACGACTGGATCGGGTCGTCCCTTGCGCGGGCTGTGGTTGAAGAACACGAGCCCTCTCACGTTTGACGGCGGAAGCTTCAGCGTGCTGGAAAACGAAGTGTTCGCAGGCGAAGGTCTGACCGATCCGATCAAGCCGGGAGAGCGGCGATTGATATCGTACGCGACAGACCTGGGACTGCTTGTGGAGGCGCAGAAGAATAATCAACCGCAACACGTGACCCGTGTGAAGATTTCGAAAGGCGTGCTGACGCAAGTGAGCGAACTGCATGAGCGGACGCTGTACACCGCACGGAACCAGGACGACGCCGCTCGTACTATGGTGATCGAGCATCCGGCGCGGGCCGATTGGCAATTGGCCAAGGGCGCGAAGGAGCCGGAGGAGAAGGCGTCCGGAGAATACCGGTTCCGGTTGGAAGTGCCCTCGAAGGCCACGGCCACGCTGCCCGTGGAGGAAGTGCGGACGCTGGCGACAAATTACCAGCTTTCAGCCATGGAAGAAGGTCAGATTGGCTTGTTCGTGAAACAGGGAACGATTACGGGGGAAATGGCGGAGGCACTTAAAAGAATCACCGCGCAGAAAACCGTGGTGGCGAATCTGGAAGAGGAAATGGAAAACCGGCAAAAAGATATCGACCGCATCGTCGAGGACCAAGGACGGCTGCGCGAGAACATGAAGGCGTTGCGCGGAAGCGCCGAAGAAAAAGCGCTGCTGCAACGGTACACGAGGCAATTGGATGACCAAGAGACGCAACTTGAAGCGCTGCGGAAAAAAATCCAGGAGACCGAAGCGCAGCGAGACACAGCAAACGCCCAACTGGAGAAAATGATCGGGGATTTGCAAATTGAAGCGGTGATGTAGGGACGCGCGAACGGCGACGCGACGGTGAAAAAGAAAAGCCCTGAGATTGTGCACCTGTCCGAAAAGGCAGGTTGGTGGTGAGGCACATTCTCCCTTCGCGACGGCACGGGCTGCCGCACGCGTTCTACACTCAAAGTTGAAATGGAAGCATCAGCCGAGGGACCGGCCCGGGGCATGATCCTTCCATTGTGTTCTACATAGAACACGAAAGAGGTTGAAGAGCATGAGACGCGCACTCTTGTTCGCAACGATTCTTCTGTTGACGCTTGCAGTAGTTCGCGGTGTTCCCGCCGCGCCGCAAAGGCACGCCTCTGCAACGTTGAGCGGCGTGGTGCTGGGACCGGATGACAGGCCGGTGGCGCACGCAAGCGTTTCGTACCAATCGTCCAGCGGGAACGCACCCCACGCGGTGCACACGGACTCCCATGGGCATTTCACGATTTCGAGGCTGAGGGCAGACAATTACGATCTCCGGGCGTACGGAAAGGGAGTTTTCTCGGAATGGGAGAAAAACGTGAGCCTGCGGTCCGGGCAGACAAAGAGCCTGACGCTGCGCTTGATCTACGCGAAGGAAGTGCCGAAGGAATACGTGAAGAGCAAGCCAGCGCAGTAAGTTGCCTTAGCTGAATCCGCGACGACAGGGCCGCTGCCGTGTTTTGCCGTCACGTCTCCGAGTAAGCCTAATCCAGAATTGCAAAGTTCCGAGACGTCCGAGATAGCGCAGAATTCCATCCCCTGATGACGCCAGTGGCGCCACTGGTAGCCTTGCCGCGCGCCGGCTGGATGAATCGGTGTGTCCGGCTCCTTGGTAGGCAGAACAAAAACGTTAATCACATGCTTGCGGCGTGAGTAGACCAGAGCAGCGACGTTCTGGCCGCCAAGAACGTCAAGACGCCCACCGACCAAAGGAAAACCTTCATCCGCAAAATTCTTCACTGGGGGAACAAAAGCAAGCTTGCCATCGAACCAGGGCTTCACCGTGTGATTGTCCGCGGAAGCAACGTCTGTGAGATGTCCCGGTTGCAGCGAGCGAACATGCGCGTCAATGATCTCGGCAACCGTGAAAGGCGTGGTAGAAGCGCTATCCCTGGCTGGGCGCTGCCAGGCAACCCAGGAAACAGAAGCAACAAT
>QHYF01000024.1 GCA_003224075.1 Acidobacteriota bacterium | reverse complement strand
GGAGGCGCCGCAAGCTTCTGAAAGGTCCTCGGGGCGGGAGCCGGGTTGGGTGTCGAAAAAAGTGGCAACATCGCCGATTTTGACGCGCTCTTCCCTCCCGATTTCCACGATGCAATGGCTGGCGGAGACGGAGGCGATCACGGGGTACAAATCACCGTTGATGCGAACCTTCGCCCCTTTCGGGGCGGTGCGCGGCCAGCCGTCGGCGTGACCGACAGGGAGGGTGGCCACCCAAACGTCGTCTTTGGCGACGTACGCGCGGTTGTAGCCGGCACTGTCGCCAGGGCGTAACTTCTTCGCATAAATCACGCGGGCCTTCAGGCTAATGGCGGGGCGAAGGTCCATGATTGACGCGCGGCGAAATTCGTTTTCGGAATAGATGCCGTAAATCGCCATGCCTGGGCGCACCATGTCGAAAAATGCATGGGGATGCTGGAAGAGGCTGAAGCTGGAAGCAGCATGCCTCTTTCCGAGAGAGATGCCTTCCTTTTCGAAAGACGCACAGGTTTCGTTGAAGCGGCGGAGCTGCTCCTTGTCGAAGTCCGGGTCCTCCGTAAAGGTCATCATGGTTCCCTGGATTTGCACGGACTTGCGGGCGGCAAGGTCGCGGACGAGCGGTGCGGCCTGGTAGTACGGGACGCCAACGCGGCCGATGCCGGTATCGACGCAGATGTGCAGCGGGACGGGCTTTTGCGTTTTCGCCGCAATGTTGTCGATCGCCTGGCCAAGCGGCGTGTAGACCATGGGCATGACGCTGCGAGCAACGGCATCTTCAAGATTCTTTTCGTCGAACGGGCCGAGAAGCAGTATGGGCTTGCGGATGCCGGCATCGCGCAGGGAGATGGCTTCGTGAAGTTTGACGACAGCGAAGCCGAAGATTTCGGGTTGTGGCTCGAGGAGCCGAGCGACATTGGCGACGCCCATGCCGTATCCGTTGTTTTTGATCACCGCCAGGATGGGCCGCGAAGCGACGCGGCGTGAAATTTCCTTAACGTTGTGGCGGAGGTTTTCCCGGTGAATTTCCACCCAGGGATCGAAGGAAGAGTCTTTTGAGCCGGTTGTTTCCGCGGCCTGCGACGTGGCAGCCGGCGACGGAGCTGCGCCGAGAAGGACAGGAAGACCGAGGCCAGCTTCGAGGAAGGAGCGCCGCGAGGATTTCATGGCCTTGCTACTTCTTGAACAAATCCTCGAAGGCCTGGCGGGCGTCATTGGGACGCGGAGGCGCGGGTGATGCCGAACCGGCGGCGGCCGGCTGGGCGTAAGAAGTGGGCGCCGTATCCTTTTCCACGGTCATGCGGAATTCGTAGAAGGTGCAGGAATTCTTCGCGTCTTTGGGCGAGATGCGCTCGCGAATGGGCTGGGTGCACTCGAACTGCGCGCCGGAATCGAAGAAGCGGCACTGCTTGCAGCAGTGCAACTCGAACTGGCACTTGGGACACGTGCCCTTGGGATCGAAGCCCGGCGCGAGCACCGCGCCACAATTCGAGCATCGCGCGCGCGTCACGGTGCCGACCATGCGCGGGGTGCGCGGGCCGAATTGATCGGCGCCGCGCGGCCCGCCGGCGGGCGGCTTGCGGTCGTGCGATTTGTCCTTTTTTTCGTGCTTTTCTGCGTCGCGGTAACCGCGGTGACCGTACTTTCGATCCACAAACGCCTCCGTCCGTCCGTCTCGACGGACTGCAACAACTAGAATTTATGCTTTCGCGCTGTCGCGCTTACCAACCGGGCTTGTATCCAATCGGATTGCTACACTCGGGCGGATTGCGCAATCATTCCCTAGAGTTTGCTTGCAGAGATGCGTACGTCCGAGAGCAGGAGATGGGACCTCTATGTTTTTAGCCCTATGGGAGTACGAAGTCAAGCCCGGTTGTGAAGAAAGATTCGAGAAAGTCTATGGCCCCGCCGGTGACTGGGCTGTGCTGTTTCGGTGCGACTCCAACTACCAGGAGACTCGTCTTCTGCGCGATCCTCTTCGTCCTGCGATTTACCTCACCCTGGATTTCTGGAAATCCCGTCAAGCCTGCAAAGAATTCCTCGCGGCCCACGGGGCCGAATATAAGAGGCTCGACGCCCTTGGCGAGGGCCTTACGATCAATGAGAGGCGCGTCGGCGATTACGAATTCATTGCACCGTGAACGAAGATCTGCAACCAATGATCAGATGCCAGAGATGGGCGATCCGTTTCCTCCGGAGCGGGACGCAGTGCTCTGCTTGCCCAACCACATAGCGACAAATCCATCGGGCTCGAGATCCGGTTGCACAAATTTGTGTGGGGCCCCGGCAACGCGAAGCAGAGCTTCCGCGGCCAAATAACCACTGCGCACGGCGCCTTCCATTGTTGCGGGCCAGCCGGTGGCGGTCCAATCTCCCGCCAGAAACAAGCCTCGCACGGATGTCTGTTGCTTTGGGCGCCAGCGATCCACACCCGGCTCCGGTGAGAATGTGGCCGCCGGTTCTTTGATCACGGTGGCCTTTAGCAGTTGAGCGTTGCGGGCGGCCGGCAAAGCCTGGCGTACTTCTTTCAAGCACAGATCGACGATCTCTTGCCGCGGCTTCGGCAATAAATCATAAGACGCGCTGATCACCAGTTGGAGGTACTGTCCACCGTGAGCGCTCTTCCCTGCTCCGTTCGAATCGCCGTAGAGAGCGGTCTTGTTGAAAATCCACTGGGTGGTGGCATCCAAGAGCGTCACAAATGGTTCGGCCATCACGGGCCGGTCGAACCAGAAATGCACACCAGTAATTGGGGACACTTTGATCTTGTCCAGATTCTTCAATCCAAGATCGCTTTGCTTGACGCTCACCGGCAGCAACTCCGTTAACGCGGTATGGGGCACGGCGAAAACATAGGCATCGGCCGTTTCTTCCCGCCCCTCGTCGAAGCGCACACCAGCGAGTTCGCCGTTCTCGATCTTCAGGCCGCGCACCGGCGACCTGAGCACGACTTCGCCGCCGCGACGCTCGATTTCCGCCTTGCATCCGTCGTACAGCTTAGAGAGCGGCACCGCGGGCACTCCCATGCGGTAGCCCGTGCGGTTGGAAAGAAAGGCTTTCCAGAAAACGTCAACACCGAAATGCGCGTCGGTCCGATGGAGTTCCTCGTCGAGAGCGCTCACGAGGACAACGCGCCAGAAGCGTTCGATCGCGCCCTGCGTCTGGCCACGCCGGCGAAGCCACTCCAGCATGGAAATCCCGCCGCTTTGCTGGAGATCCGGCGGATTCCCATTGGTCCGCAGAATATCGAGCAAGGCCCGCGCGATAGACAGCTTGTCCCGCAGGGCCAAAGGAGCAAAGGCCGCGAAGGATCCCATCAGATGAAACGGCGCAGGAAGGATGCCGGCCCGCATCTCTCCTCGCCGGCCTTGCGGATCGAGAAATAGCAGGCGTTCAAAAAACTTGATCTTGTCCGCGGCACCGACGCGGCGGTAAAAGTCTTCGAGATTGGTGCAGCAACCGAGGGTCACATGCTGACAATTGTCGACGTGTTCGCCGTCGGGCAACACGTAGGAGGTTGCCCGGCCGCCAAGGAAGGGACGCTGCTCAAACAGACGCACGCGCCAGCCCGCTTCAGCCAGCGCGACGCCGGCTGCCAGTCCCGCCAGCCCGCCGCCGATCACGATCACGCTTCTCAAGGATATTCTCTTCCGTGTGGCGCCCGAAACGCGCCTTGGCGATGAACATCATTTTTTCAGTTTTGGGAAGCCGGACCTTCTCGCCGAAGACCGCGAAACCCAGCGACTCGATACGTCCCAACAGCGCGCTGTAAGTATGCACCAGCAGCCACAAGGCACCGCGGCTGTCGGGATCGATCAGGCCCAGCAAGGCGGAACCTTCTTCATAGAACTGCCAGGCGCGCTCGGCTTCGAACCGGAGCAACTCTCGAACTCCGAGCGTCGCTTCGCTGCCGCCAAAATCCTGGGGCGAGACCCGATAACGCGCCAGATCTTCTTCGGGAAGGTACAGGCGCCCGAGTTGGTAATCCTCGTGCACGTCGCGGATGATGTTCGTCAATTGGAACGCCAATCCCAGTTTGTCAGCCAAGTCCAGTGCGCGCGCATCGTGGAAGCCAAAAACATGCGTGCACGTCAATCCGACAGCACCGGCCACGCGATAGCAATACTCGCGCAGCCGCTCGAACGTCGGGTAGGCCCGCACGGTCAAATCCATCTCCGCTCCACTGATCAGATCATGCAGATGGCGCGCGGGCATTTTGTACCGCACCATCGTGTCCACCAATGCGGGCAAGATCTCCGCCGCACGATTCAAGGCCGTAGCCGGCGAGGCCAAAGCGCCCGTACCGTCAAAGACTTGCGCCTGCCTGGTGATCGCTTGATCGAGAGCGGCGCGCCATCTTGCCAGACCGCGCTGTTTCGCGGCGAGGTCCTGACCTTCATCGGAAACGTCATCCACGAGGCGCATAAACGCATACAGGGCCGCCAGCGCATCCCGCTTCGGTCTCGGAAGGAGAAAAAAGGCATGGTAGAAATTGCTATGCGCGGCGCGCGCCACGCGGTGACATTCTGCGTAGGAATCCGCAATGGTAGTGCCCAATTGGGGCGCAGCATCCCGGCGGGGTCGGGACAGGTGCTGGGCCCCTACGACGGAAGGTGCAGCCGCAATCTCGTCTGATTTCGGATTCTTGCCGAACATGTGCCACGCCAGCGTGCGGCCCAAGAGCCGAGCTTGTTTCAGCTTGCTGACTGCGGGACGGCGGTGGAGGGTGTCGTAACCCATCGCCTCGATGGCATCGAGCACGGCCAGCCCGCCCCGACTGAACATCTCCAGGTCCACACTGAGGCGTGCATCCACCATTTTTGCCAGAGGCATCCCTTCGGCAAAAAGCGCGCGCGTGCGCGCGATCAGATCCTTCATCAGGCGCACGTAGCGATTGTCGAAGCGCCGCTCGACAATGTTGCCCTCGGTGAGACCCTGCGCCGCAACCGCGTCGAGCGGAATGTAAATCCGCCCCTTTTCCAAGTCCCGTGAGACGTCTTGCCAAAAATTGGCGAGCTGCAACGCCGTACAGGTGGCGTCCGACAGCCTCTGCCGCTCTTGGTCACGATAGCCACAAAGATACAAGACCAGCCGCCCCACCGGATTCGCCGAGTACACGCAATAGTCCATCACAGCGCCCCACGTCGCATAGCGCTTGACGGTCTGGTCCTGCCGGAAGGCCTTCAGCAGGTCCGCAAATGGCTGCCTGGGAATATCTTTCGCAGCGATGGTCTCGCGCAGCGCCACAAAAACCGGATGCGACGGCTTTCCTTCGTAACAGGCTTCAAGCTCACGCTCCCACCAATCGAGCAATTCCAGCGCGCGCGCCGCATTGGGCACTTCATCGCCGAGGTCATCCGCCCAGCGGCAATACGCGTACACGTTGTAAAAATGCTGATGCAGAGCTTTTGGAAGCAACCACGAGACGACGTTGAAGTTTTCGTAGTGGTGCGCCGCCAGCCAGCGCGTGTACTGCTGCGCGGCTGCGGGCGAGCACCCGGGCGCAGGCGCGTGCGTCGCAATCTCAAGTTCACCGGGGAGCAGCATCAAAAGAGAGATTCCTCGCTTCGCTCGGAATGATGGGCGGGTTTGGTCGCATGAAAACTACGGCCTTACGGCTAACTTGATTTCCCCGCTGCGTGACTTCATGCGCTCGAACGCCTGCGGCAAATCCGTCAGCCGGATTTCTTCGCTGACGAAGTCATGCGCAGAGATGTCTCCGCGGCGAATGGCTTCCAGAGCCTCGCGGAAGAACCTGGGGGTATGGTGGAAAGGCGAGATGAGCCTGATCTCCGAATAGTGAATCGCCGCGGGCTCGATTTCCACGCGCGTGCCCGAAGGCAGACCGCTGAAGAAATTGACAACACCGCCGCGGCGGACCATCGCGAGAGCCTGCTGCCACGTTGCGGGATTCCCTGCCGCTTCCACGACGGAATCCGGACCGCGCTCGTCTTCCGTCAAGGCTTTCACGGCAACCACGACATCGGATGTTTCCGTAACGTTGATGGCAGCCACCGCCCCCAAACGCCTTGCCACGTCCAGCGGAGCGGCGCGCCGCGCCAGCGCAATAACGCGGACTCCGCGCCGCGAAAGCATGCGGACAAATTTCAATCCGATGGGGCCGCAGCCAATGACGGCTGCAGTATCGCCGGTGCGCACTTCCATCTCATGAATCCCACGAAGCACGCAGGCCAAAGGTTCGGCGAGCGCGGCGCTCTGGTCGTCGACAGAGTGCGGCACTTCGAGCATGTTTTCCACGACGATGCGCCCGGGGATACGCATGTATTCTGCGTACGCGCCGTTGTTAAACAGCAAGTCGTCGCAAAGATTTTCCTGGCCGCGCCGGCAGTGGTAGCAACGCAGGCACGGAGCGGAATTGGCGGCGACAACGCGCATCCCGATGCGCCAGCGCGAATCCACGCGCTTGCCCACGGCGACAATCTCGCCCACCAGCTCGTGACCGAAGACCGCCGGAGGCTGAATCATCTTCGCATGATAGCCGCGCTTCCAAACCTTGAGGTCGGTACCGTCGGTGAGCGCCAGACGGACGCGCAGCAGAACTTCATCCGCGGCCAGGGCCGGCACGTCGATCTTCTCAATGCGCAGATCTTCGCTGCCGTACAGGACCGCCGCCGTCATCTTCGAGGGCACCGCGACGCGTGTTACCGCTTTCACTTCTTCGCCTGTTTCCGTCTTTTTCGTGGTCGTCGTTCTCATGCGTGTGCGATCAAGATCTTCAGTGATTCCGCCGTAGGTTTTGCAGCCAATTCCAGCCCTTCTTGAATTCTAGTCAGCGGAAAACGGTGCGTCACAATTTGCATGACGGGCAGTTTCTTCTTTAGCACCAGGTCTGCGGCTGCATCTTGGATGTCCGCGGCGGCGCTATAGCTGCCAAGGATTTCTTTTTCGTCGATCCCCACCGCGGCTGCCGGGAACTCAATCTTGGTTACTGGATCGTTCGCGGCAAACAACAGCACGCGCCCGCCTGGCCTTGTTGCGGCCAGCGCATCGATCACTACTGCGGGATGAGCCACCGCCACCAGGACCGCATCGGCCCCACGCCCATCGGTCCGGGTCTTAATCTGCTCCACAAGCTTACCATCACTGGGGTCAAACGCCTCCAGTGCGCCCAAAGTTAAACTCTTGGCGCGCCGCACGGCCATCGGGTCGCTAGTATAGAGCTTGGCTCCATTGAGCCTTGCCACCATCAGGAATTGCAGCCCAATGGGTCCGCAACCAGCAATCAGCACGGTTTCGCCCTCCGCCACGCGCGCTTTTTCCACGGCTTTTGCAATGGTATTAATGGGCTCGATGAACGTTGCTTCTTCAAAGCTGACGTCATCTGGCAGCGCGACGATTCCCCGCTCGGCGACCCAGGGCATGGCTTTGACGTATTCGGCGAAGCCACCGCCGTTGGGCGTGAAGCCGGCGGTCAATCCGGTAGTTTTGTATTGTTTGCACTGGGAAAAGAGACGGCGTTCGCAATAGAAACACTTGCCGCAGGGAATATGGTGAAAGCTCATCACGCGGTCGGCGAGCTTCCACTTGGTTATGCCACGGCCAACGGCGACCACAGTGCCGGCAAGTTCGTGACCCAGGATTTGGGGCGGCTCGACGTAGCGATGGAAGATTTTTTTGATGTCGGTGCCGCAGATGCCGCAAGCGGCCACCTTGATTAACACTTCGCCGTCGCCCACCTCCGGCACGGGCACTTCTTCGACGCGCACGATTCCCTTTTCACGATAGACACCGGCGCGCATGGTCTTGGGGACGGGGCTGAGGGTACGCAGTGCCTCGACTATCGTTCCTGTGCCGCTCATGTTGCCGCCGCCCCAATGGAAGAGCTCATCGACGAGATAACCCCTTCAACGTATCGATCCAAGAAAGCGCCCAGGTTTTCGGCGGCCATCCGACTCTGTTTCCCGAAACGCACTAATGCGGGGGTCGACATCGGATGGCGCACCACCTCACCCAATACTCGCGGGATACTAACCTCTCCGCTCGAAGTCACCACTTTATTAAAATCCAGAGGCAGGTCTTCATCCACCGCATCACTAATTCCCCGGATCGCGATTACTTTCGCGCCGAAAGCGCTTGCTTCGTACAATACCTCCCCACTTTCCATTTCCACGGCATCAGCCACTCTGCCAAGCGCGCACTTTTCCGAAGCCAAGCCAATCACGCGGCTCACACTGTAGAAAGAGGCGACCCCCCGCGCGCCATAGGCGATGGCGAGTTGTACCAGATTCGCATCCGAGGCAACTACACGCTTCCAGCCCGCGGCTTGCACCTCTTTCGCAGCGAGAATGTCTCCGGGTTGATACTCCGGATGGAGCGCGCCCGCCCACTCGAAACACAGATATCCACATCACCGCCCCACACAATTTTCGTCGTTTCCAACCAGGCGCTCTTCCCCCCAACGCCCGTCAGAAGAATGTTCACTTCAGCCCCGTCAATTTGGGCCGAATAGAACTCGGCTGTGCCGTCGCTCCTCTTCACAAACTGCCTGAGGGCGCGCCAGGGGGCGAACTCGGCTTCAACCGCAAATGTTACGAGGACGCGCACTTATATCAAATGCAACAAAACCTACGCGGCGGCGCGGACCATGCGTTTCGCACGGCTCTTTACGATGTAGCCGTTCGCCTCGTACCAGCGGACGGCGCGCTCGAGCGCTGCGGCCACAGGCCCGCCTTTGAAACCCAATTCGCGTTGCGCGCGCGAGCAATCCACAAACATCATGTGCCGCGCAATCTTGACGCCTTCGACGGGAATGCCCGGCGCGCGCCCAAGCAACCGTGAAAAGATCGTATTGGCATACGCTACACCCAGCGCAAGCCCGTGGGGAATTTTCAGCCTGGGGGCGGGCAAACCGGTTATCTTCGAAAGAGTGTCCAACACCTGCTTGAGGGTGAGGTTCTCACTGCCGAGCAGATATCGTTCTCCAATTTTGCCCTTTTCGGCGACCAACAGGTGCCCGGCCGCGCACTCTTCGACGCCAACGAAATTCAAGCCGGTCTCCACGTAGCCGGGCATCTTGCCGTTCAAAAAATCGAGGATGATCTTTCCCGTCGGCGTGGGCTTCCAATCCCACGGACCCACCGGCGTCGTGGGCATCGCGACGATTACGGGTAAGCCGTCTTTTGCGGCTTTGAGCGCTTCCTTTTCCGCCATCCACTTTGAGCGCTTGTAATGGCCCACCATTTCTTTCAGCTTGGCGTCGGTGAACTCATTCGGGAGTTGCGGGCGATCGACGGCAATCGTGGCAACCGTACTTGTGTAGATTAGCTGCTCCACGCCCGCGCGCTTCGCCGCATTCAACAGATTCCTCGTTCCGCCCACATTCGAATCGTAAATCTCCCGAGAGCGACGGGCCCACAGCCGGTAATCGGCCGCCACGTGGAAGACGCGTTTCACGCCTTTCATGGCGCGCTCAAGCGAAGCAGGGTCACGCAAGTCGCCGGTCACATACTCAAGCGACAAATCCGCAATCGCGCGATTGGTGCTCGAAGCGCGCATCAGCACGCGCACGTCTTCACCGCGCGCCACCAATTGCCGAGTCAGGTGGCTGCCGAGAAATCCGGCCGCTCCTGTAACCAGTGTGGTCATGCGATTCTTACACCTTCCTCGTTCGTATCCGCTTCCGCCTCGATGCCAGGGCCGTTGTTTTCGGTGCTCCGAACGGCCTCCACATCGCCGCCCAAGACCGGCCCAACAAGCCGCGAAAAGAATTCCCACCAGCGGTTCCCGATCAATTTCCTGGCGTCCGCCGTTTTCCGCCGGAGAGCCTCGCCGGACCGGCTCGCCGAGTTGGCGCCGCCTGTTGGTGAAATCGCGACGCCATCCACATCGAGCGTCTTGGCGTGCCGAATCAATTCGGCGACATCGCTCAGTTTCGTCTCTTCATCGATTCGCGCGTGCACGCAAGTCAGGAAACCAGAGAGCCGGGCGACGCGTAATCCTTCCATAGCGGCTTGAAACGCGCCTGGGAGTTGTGCGCGAAGATCTTGAGCTGTTTCGAGTCCATGCAATTTGAGTACGAGAAACAACCGGGAGACGGGGCGGAATTCATGAATGCGGCGGCGAAGCAGGGCACCGTCGGTCTCCACGAAGACATGCCGGCCAATTCCGGCGATGCAACGCGTCAACTGGCCCATCTCCGGATGGAGAAGTGGCTCAGCACCTCCGATCCACACAACGGGGGCGGAACTTCGCCGCACACGGTCCAATAATTCAGTGCCGGGTTTTGATTTGAACAATAATTTTCCGGAATCGTGACCGCCAGCGCCCGCCGGTGTTATGGGATTCAAAAGCAGGAGAGGCGAACGCCCCGGTTTGGTTCGCAGTTTCTGCGAGAAGCGGGCGATCGTGAGGTCCGCGGTGAGCCGCAGGGGAAACCGCATGATGTGCTCTAAAACCCGCTGCGCAGCCGAAACTCGCTGGGCCGGAGCTTCAGCGCGACGTACTCGTCCGGCCTGTGTAAGTGGTTGG
>QHYF01000446.1 GCA_003224075.1 Acidobacteriota bacterium | reverse complement strand
CCTGCCGCGAATTCTGGGCGCGCTGATGGCGTTTGCCGGTTTGGGTGGGCTGACCTCTCTGTCACCACCGCTCGCAATCTATCCGTCTCGCTCCATTGGGGTCCCCGGCCTCCTAGCGGAACTATTGCTTTGCCTGTGGCTCCTCGTGATGGGTGTGAACGTTCAACGATGGAAGGAGCAGGCCAGCGCAGGCGGTCGAGTGACGAACCACTCGAAGTAATCCACATGCCTGATTAACGCGGTCACCGGAAACTGATGACCCAGTGCCAAAAGTTCAGTTTAGGAAAAAGATTTCAGGCTAAGCGGAGCGCAGGCCGTTCGGAACCAGCGGCAAGCCATTGAGGCGCACGCCCGTGGCGTCAAAGATAGCGTTTCCGACGGCAGGCGCGATGGCCACGATCGGCGTTTCGCCCGCGCCGGCTGAGGGAATATCTTTGCGATCGAGCAAGACTGCTTCGATTTCGGGCACGTCGCGGAACCGCGGCACGCGATAGTTTGCAAAATGCGGGTTCTTGATGCGGCCGTTTTCAAACTCGATGGCTTCGAAGAGCGCGCCACCCAGCCCTTGAATGACGGCTCCGACCACCTGGTTGCGCAGACCATCCGGGTTGACAATGGCGCCGCATTCGAACGCCTCGACAACTCGCACGACGCGCACTGCCCCGGAAGCGCGGTCTACTGCTACTTCGGCGCAGGTGGCAACGTAGCTGCCCTTCTCGTAGCCCGCCGCGATACCGAACCCTTGACCCGCTTGCAATTTCTTGCGCGGCCAGCCAAACGATTTCGCCGCGGCTTCGAGCACGGCGCGCAGGCGCCGGTCGGAAGCGTTTTTCAAGCGGAATTCGAGCGGGTCCATCCGCGCGGCGCGAGACAACGCATCCATGTGCGTTTCGCGCGCGAAATGGTTTGCCGTTGCCGCAAGCCCGCGGTACGAACCGCTCCTCAAGATCTGCGGAACGGGATGGAACTGCGTTCGCTGGTTCGCGACCGCGTAAGGCGTCTCAATGCCCGACATTCCGGAATTGTAGTTGTGAAATTCCCATGCCGTCAGCGTGCCATCGGCGGCAATGCCGCTTTTGACTTCGATGACGCCCGCCGGCCGGAAATATGCCCAGGTGAATTCTTCCTCGCGCGTCCACACCAATTTCACGGGACGCCCTGCGGAACCCGTATCCGGCACAATCACCCGCACGCTGCTCAGGGGAAGATGGAAAACACCGGCAAGCTCGTCGCGCGCAGCGAACGGCCGCTGCGTTCCGGTCCAAACCGTGAGCTTTCCATCGGTCCACTGGGCCACGGCCGCGCGAGGTTCGAGCGGGGCGTGCGCGATGAAGGCAACGGTGTACGCCGCATCCAGACGGTGCGCCGCGCCAGCGAGCCCCTCTTCGACGGAACCTTTTTGCTTTCGAAAGCGCTCCTCGGACTGGCCCGCGGCATTCTGCTTCAGGTACGAAAACAGCTCCTTGTTCGAAATCTGCGGCACTTCCTTCCAGTGTGCGTGAATCGCATCGAGGGCCTTTTGGGCCTCATGCTCGGTGGGCGCGGCGGCGCCGACGAAGTCCCCATCACGAACGACAAGCACGCCGCTCATGGCCTTTGCCTCGGCGTCGTCAACCGAAGTTAGCGTTGCGCCAAACGACGCCGGACGCAGAACTTTTCCGTAAAGCAGCCCCTCGGGGCGCAGATCGGGCGTGTATTGATGGCGTCCAGTGACGAACGCGCGGCCGTTCACCTTCGGAACGGGTTTCCCGGCGATCGTCCATTGCGACGCAGGCGTAATTGGATCTTCGGCAGGAAGAGTCTGCGCGAGCGTCTTGCCCCGCGCCAGCTCTGCGTAGCGCAGCGAGCGGCCCGAGGCGGGATCGGTGACCTTGGCGTCCGCGGCGATCAGACCTTCCGGCGCAACATTCCATTGCTTCGCCGCAACTCCCAAGAGCAAATCACGCGCCGCCCCAGTCACTCGCCGGAACTGAGGAGTCATCGTTGGCGTGGTGCGGCTGCCAAAGGTGCCCGCGTCAAACGGGGTAAACGCTGTATCCGCCATCAGCATGCGGACGCTTTCGAAAGGTACGCGCAGCTCATCGGCTACGGTTTGCGTCAGCGAGGTGCGAATGTTCTGGCCGATCTCGGCCTTACCGGCAAACGCGGTCACGCTGCCGTCTTCGCCGACGTGCACCCACGCACTAATTTCCTTGGGAAGCTCTTCGCTGCGGAAGTTCCGCGGCCCGGGTGGCGTTTCCTGTAACGCCAGCGCATCTTTGGCGATGGCGAAGACGGCGATTCCCGCGCCGAGCAATTTGAAGAAATCGCGGCGAGCCAGTTCGAATTGATGCACCGGAGCGGCGCCAAATTCATAACGTTCCGGCTCGGGAACAAATTTTTCTTCGAGGTTACTCATCGCACGCGCTCCTGCATGATCTTCGCCGCCTGGCGGACAGCATCCAGGATGCGCGGATGCGTGCCGCATCGGCAGATATTGCCTTGCAAGTATTGAACGATGTCCGCCTGGCTGGGATTGGGATTGGTTTGCAAGAGGCCCACGCTGCTCATAATCATTCCCGAAGTGCAGTAAGCGCATTGGAAGGCGCCGGCATCGAGAAACGCCTGCTGCACCGGATGCAGCCGCCCATCCTTTTCCAGGCCCTCGATGGTGGTGATGGGTTTTCCGGCCGCCGCGCTGACGGGAATCTGACACGAGCGGCGCGGCGCTCCGCCGATCAGGACAGTGCACGCGCCACACTGCCCTTCCCCGCAGCCGTATTTGCTGCCGGTCAGACCGAGCTCATCGCGCAAAACATTCAACAGAGGCGTGTCCGGAGGGTATTTGACCTGATACCGCTTGTCATTGACGTCGAGTTCGATCGGCTTCGTCATGACTCCTCCTCACAGGAAAATTTTCCGCCCGATCCGCGTTTATGACAAGTGTGGCAAGCGGCCTTCGCGCGCCCCGATTCGCTCGGCAAATCTAGGGGACTTCTTCAATCCACACCGTCTTGATATTCGTAAACTCGCGAATTCCGTGAACTCCGAGTTCCCGCCCATGACCCGACCACTTCACTCCCCCGAATGGGATACGCGGATCGGAAGCTACCATGCGGTTTATGAAAACCATTCCAGATTCGAGATCATTCACGAACCGCTCGCGCTCTCGTTTGTCATTCGTCCAGGCGCTCGCTCCGAGCCCAAAACGGCTGTCGTTGGCGATGCGAATCGCGTCCTCCAAATCTTTGGCGCGGAACACGCTCGCTACCGGCCCAAACAAGAATGTTCGTCAACACCGTGGGCGCATAAAAATTGCCCGGGCGATTCAGCGGTTTGCGTCCGGTCAATACTTTGGCGCCAGCCTGGACCGTTTTTTGCACCTCTCGATCGAGGTCGGCTACTCCCTGGGCCGTTGAGAGCGGACCGAGCTCGGTCTGTTCATCGAAGGGATCGCCGACTTTCAACGCCGCCATCTTGGCAGCGAACTCGCGCTCGAATTTGTCCGCAATCGCTTCGGCAACAATAAAGCGCTTCGCGGCGATGCACGACTGCCCGTTATTGAAGACACGCGCCTTCACCGCGGTGCTGACCGCCGCTTCCAGATTCGCGCTCGGCATCACGATAAACGGATCGCTGCCGCCAAGCTCCAGAACGACCTTCTTGATTCTTTTCGCCGCCCCAACGCCCACTTCAATTCCCGCTCCTTCGCTTCCCGTGAGTGTCGCGGCCATCACGCGTGGATCACCAAGCACTCGGTCCACCTTGTGTGAACCGATCAAAAGTGTTTGAAAGACTCCGTCCGGGAACCCCGCTCTGCGAAAGATGTCTTCGATCATCAACGCGCATTGCGGAACAATCGATGCGTGTTTGAGCAGTCCGACGTTGCCGGCCATCAATGCCGGCGCGGCAAATCGGAACACCTGCCAGAACGGAAAATTCCAGGGCATCACCGCGAGAACCGGCCCCAGGGGTTGGTAGCGGATGTAACTGCGATTCGCGCTCGTCTCCACCACTTCATCCGCGAGAAACCGTTCCGCATTTTCCGCGTAGAACCTGCACACCCACGCGCATTTTGCCGCTTCATCGACGGCGGACCGGAAGGTCTTGCCCATCTCCGTCGTCATCATGCGCGCAAAGGTTTCTTTTTCGCCGTCCAAAATCGCGGCAGCCTTCAGCATCATCTGCGCGCGCGCGGCAAAAGGCACGTTCCGGTAGCTTGAAAATGCGTCCGCCGCTTTTTGAAGCTTCACCTCCAGCTGCGCATCAGACAGCGCTTCAAACGACTTGATCAACTGCCCCGTCGCCGGATTGACCGTTGCGATAGCCATTTCTGTTCCCCCCTCCGAAAAGCTTCGGTGCCATCCTAATCTTAAATCTTGTGGAATCGGAAGTCTGTGAGGGTGAGAAAGAGAAGACAATCATCGAAGGGCGGTGGGGAGGGACAAGAGGAGGTGTGTTTGGAAAGATTGGCAACTTTTGGCGAGCGGTGACGTCGAACTTATTGGAAAGAAATGCGTAACTGGAATGGGGATGACGAACGAGTGATAACACAGCCACCGCAAGATTGGGAAAGAACGGGTCTGAAGACGCGCCACGACGATGGCGGACGAACCTGATACGGGGAAAGAGGGGAGATGCTCATGGGAACACTGGGGCAGGATCTGCGGTATGCGCTGAGGAACCTGGGGAAGACGCCCGGA
>QHYF01000445.1 GCA_003224075.1 Acidobacteriota bacterium | reverse complement strand
TCTGCGCCTTCATCCACGCGTTTCAACAAAATCTCCACATCTCTTGCTAAGCATATTCACACTGTTAATCTGCATTTTTGCGCACGTAAGTATGGCAGCCAGTGCTTACTGCAGGGCGTCCAGCAGGCGGGTGATCGTGCGGTTCAAATCCTTGTCCGTGCGGCGTAGCTCTTCGATTTTGTTGATGGAGTGCAGCACGGTAGTGTGGTGCTTGCCGCCGAATTGGCGGCCGATCTCCGGAAGCGAAGCGGTGGTGAGCTGCTTTACGATGTACATCGCCACCTGCCGTGGGAATGCGATGGCGCGCGTGTTGCTGCGGACCTTCAGATCCTGTTCGCGCAGATTGAAGTGTTCGCTCACGCGCTTCTGGATGAGATCAATGGTGACGCGCTTTTCCTGGGAAGCGATGATGTTGCGCAGCACCTGCTGCGCAGTCGCCAGCGAAGTCGAAGCACCGGTCAGCGACGCATAGGCCATCAAGCGTGTCAGCGCGCCTTCGAGTTCGCGCACGTTGGACTTGATGGCCCGCGCGATGTATTCGGCGACGTCGTCCGGGAGGCTGAATCGCTCGTTCTCCGCCTTTTTTTGCAGAATGGCGATCTTGGTCTCGAGGTCCGGCGGCTGAATGTCCGCGATCAATCCCCACTCAAACCGCGAGCGCAGTCGCTCTTCGATCGAGTTGATTTCCTTCGGGAGGCAGTCCGAGGAGATGACAATCTGTTTCTGCTGCTCGTAGAGCGCGTTGAAGGTATGAAAAAACTCCTCCTGGGTGCGCTCTTTGCCGGCGATGAACTGGATATCGTCGACCAGCAGCACGTCCACGGTGTGGAAACGGTCGCGGAAGCTGATCATGCGGTCAAAGCGCAGCGAATTGATCACTTCGATGGTGAATTTCTCCGCGCTCACGTAACTCAGCCGCATGGCCGGGTTGCGCCTCTTGATGGTGTGCCCGATCGCGTGCATCAAGTGCGTCTTGCCCATGCCCACGCCGCCGTAAAGGAACAGAGGGTTGTAGGCCTTCGAAGGCTGCTCCGCCACGGCGCGCGCCGCGGCATGCGCAAATTCGTTGGACTTGCCGACCACGAATGTATCGAACGTGTAGCGCGTATTCAGCTGGTGGTCGCTGCTCTCAAAGTCCAGTTTCGACTGTTTCACCCCGGAAACGGCAGGTGCCGCCGGGGCCGGTTCTTCCTCCGTGCACACGTACTGCACCTTCATGTTCGGCGTGCCAATCTCGTGAAAGACGGCCTTGACGATTTCGCCGTAGGTGCGCGTCAGTACCTGCCGGAAGACAGCGCTGGGTATCTGGACATAGAGGGTGTCACCCTCGGCCCGGTTCAACCTGGTCGGCTGGAACCAGGTCGTATAGGTGTTGATGCTGACCCGGGACTTCACGTGGTCAAGGAATTTGTCCCAGGAATTTGCCGTTTCGCGCTCGCGCCCAGCTTGGGTTGCAGTTGTCATCGGAAGAGAAAAGAAAAACCTCTGTTATTTCCACAGATGTGAAAAAACTGTGGAAAGGAAACCCGTGCACGTCATTGTTTCAGGCTTCGGGATGCTTGCCCGCACCGGAACGTTTTCTGTGCCCCTGTCGCTCCGCTCGCGGCCCGTTCGAGGTTGTCGGCCTGCGTACTGCCGCTCTAAGACCGCGCGGGATTGTCGCCGATTGGTTTGCGCGGAGCAAGCGAAAAGTGTGCGAAAGGATTCACCATCTTTCACACGCCATACACAGTTTTNNAATATTGTGCAGCTTCGCTTTGAAGTCCCAATTTTCGCGGTGTTTTTCAATATATTTTGAGCCCAAGCGGGAACCCTGCACAAAACGCGCGCAACTTTCGCCTGAGGAAAACTCCGGCTAATGCGAAATTTTTTTATCGGGGCGTTCGAATTCGTAGACGCCCAAAGGGTCGTTCCCGATGATCAAGTGATCCCTTTCCACGAGAATCGTGTTGGCTTCGAGCCGCGCACCTTCCGGGGTATAGATCTTGTAGCTGGCACGCCGGTTCCCTTCCTTATCGAAATGCAGGAGCGTGTTGTACAGTGCGATCCAAACTTCCCCCGTCGCGCGATCAACCGCGACCGCGGTGAGAATTCGTTTGAGCGCCGGCTGGTCGCCACGGCGTTCCTGGCGTTCGATTTCCTTGCGCGCGGCCTGCGCCGTCGGCATCGCCTCAAGTGCCGTATATTGAATATCTTGCCCCCCATAGCCCAGCCGGTCGTATTGTCTCACCGTGGGCTCCGGCAAATAAGCGAACGCGTAATAGAGATGGCCCTCGGCATCGCTGGCGAGTCGCCCGACGTTCAGATAGCGGTTCAATTCCGCGCGTTCCGCAATCGGTTCCGGATCGCCGAATTCCCGCACGTCTCTTCCGTTCTTATCGAAAACGATGACCAAGTGTGGCTCCCGGAGCGTCGCGACGGCGACCTCGCCCTCCGGCAGAGTCGCAATGCCGACAGGAGCCTTTACCGGAATCGAACGAAGAGGAGCGCCATCTGAGGTAAATACCTGAATGAGATTCGCGCCGCGATCCGCCACGTAGATCTTGCCGTCGGCATCGGCGTCGCAGTCTTCGGCAAAAGTGATCAAGGCGCGGCCGGCATTGGCCGCGGAAGAAGCAACTGCAAGTTCACCGATGGATAGAACCTGCTTGCCCTGGGCATCAAACACCACCAAGCCGGGAGAAGGTGAGGCCAGAACATAGAGCCGCCCATCCGCGCCGCGCTTCACCGCCCGCAGCCCGGGGCCCACGCCTGGGAAGACGCGCTGCCTGGCCGTGAGATCGCTCTCATCCTGAGCAGATGCCCTCCCCACTGCGCACGCCACGAGACACGTCGCCGCAAGAACTTTCACGATTGAACCCACCCTCTGTCGCATGAATCCTCAGATTACTATGGAGGCGTGGCGGTTGCCCGGTATTGCGGACGGCTTTCGTACAGATTAGTCAACGCAGAAGCGCAGCCGCTCGATGGAACGGGCGCGGAGGCGACCGGCGGCATTGCGCGGGCCATTGTCGTCGGTTTCGATCAAGACACAATTCATCTCCACGTCGCCGGAAGCCACCTCGAAGCGCGCGGGCAGCCCGTCGAGGAACTTTCGGATGATGCCCATGCGGTCCATTCCAATCACACCGGCATGCGGCCCGGTCATGCCCACGTCCGTGATATAGGCGGTGCCTTGGGGAAGAAGGCGTTCGTCCGCGGTAGCCACATGCGTGTGCGTTCCCACCACTGCAGTGACGCGCCCGTCGAGGTACCAGCCCATGCCGAGTTTTTCGCTGGTGGCTTCCGCGTGCATGTCCACGAAAACGAAAGCGACGTCTTCTGGAATTCTCGCGAGCTCGCTGTCGGCCTTGCGGAAGGGATCATCGATGGGCGTCATAAACACGCGTCCTTGCAAATTCAGCACGGCATATTTCACGCCATTCTTCGCCGTTCCGAGATACAGCCCACCCCCGGGAGCGCCTGCGGGGAAATTTGCGGGACGCAACAGCCGCTGCTCGTGCGGCATGAACTCCAGAATCTCCTTGCGGTCCCAGCTGTGATTTCCGCCGGTAAGCACGTCGATTCCCATTTTCAGAAGCTCTTCCGCAAGGCGCGGCGTAATCCCGAACCCCGACGCCGAATTCTCACCGTTGGCGATCACCAGATCGATTCGCCGTTGCGCGACGATGTCCGCGAGTCGGTCCTGGACAATCTGCCGTCCGGGTGAGCCAACGATGTCTCCTACGAAAAGTACGCGCATGAAGTAGTTAGCAGATTTTAGTCGTCTGTTTCAGGTTCCGATTGCGGACATTCGCTTTCCCGTCTTACTGACAAACTGAAAACTGGGCGCTGAAAAC